>JAZRME010000169.1:0-6473 GCA_045647325.1 Acutalibacteraceae bacterium
ATTGCAATATGGGGAGCCAAAAGTGCATTTACTATATTGTAAGTCTCCCTCTATTACAATATGGGGAGCCGAGATGCGCTTTACTACTTCATCCTCCTCTCCCCTGTGCAAAAGTTGTGCAAATGTGGTTGCTGATGTCAAAAAACACAATATATAGAGCCAAAAATGGCGTTGTGTAAAATGTGTGAAAAAAATTGACAAGAATGTGTAAAAAACAGTTGACGGAGTTGCTTTTATCTGTTATCATAATTACAACTATAGGTGTAATAGGATACCTATGCAATTTTTCAGAACGTTACAATTTGCTGCAATAATTAAGTTGGTCAGGCTGAAAGGTGCAACAAAAAGTGACGGTGACTATTAGGGAGGTCATATTTATGATAAAAAAACATCTTAAGCGAGGCTTGAGTATTCTTCTTGCTCTTGTTCTCGTTATGACAACATTTTTCATCTTTGACCCCGACTTGTTAAGAGTCGAGTCAGATGCTTATGTTGAAGTTGAACCTGCTGAGGCCGGTGCATTCCTTGCCTCACAGACTTTCTATGCAACTGAGACTATCTATCTCAAAGCGGGTTCAAGCGCATTCCAATATTATGAAAACTTCAGCTACGCCACAGGTGCAGTTACCAGCCCTGTTGACACAGTTGGTAATGTCTATTTTAAAAATGAAGACGTTACCGAGGTAGCTCTTTATGTCAACAACGTTTATAAGCGTGACACAAAGGCTCAGGTGTCTGCAGGTAAACTCACTGTTAACTCAACTTTAATCAGTGAGTATGCAGGTATGGCTAACGGTACCGCTACACGCTCAAAGGGTACTCAGGTGGCTAAAGTTACAGGCAACACTCTTAACTACTCAATCACAGCGGGTTCTCTTGAGGGCTACGCTGAGAATGGCGTATATATCATTGAATGGGTTGTTGCTTATAAAGTTGAGGCTACAGGTGACGCTGAGCATTATGCATTTGCTTACACAGGCATTTATGCGCCTTTCCTCGGCCAGGCCGGTATCACCTACAACTATCAGCATTCAGGTGACAGCGACCCGTTAACCAACGGTGATGATGACGACGCCCGTCAGGAAGCTTTTTCATTCGTCACAGGTGTTCAGGCTGTTGCCGGCGGTAACGCTAAGTCTAACCTTGTTTCAACATCAAACAACGGTTACCTCGCTCCTCTTATCAACTTTGTGGGTAAGGTTAACTCTGCCGACGGTTGGACTATCGCCGGTGGTCCCGCTACATCTCACCTCAGCTCAAACGGTTATTTCACCTCTAAAACTCAGGGCGGTGTAGCTGCAACAACACAGTTGATCGACAAAGACGCAGGTGACAGTGAAGAAACAAACGGTTACGCTGCAACTATGGACTTTAACAACATCAACAGTTTCTTTGACTCTAACGGCAACCCTTCAACAACTGCTGTCGGCAGTGGTCTTTACCGTGAAGGCTATTACAATGAAAACTGGACCACAGGTGTAGGTTATGTTACTGTTGATAAATCTCGTTACACTAACTATAACCAGATTCCTAACCTCTCTGTAGGTTGGCTTGAGCTTTATTATCACAGAGCTACTGAATCTAACGCACTTAACTGGATCAGAGTTCTTGATAAGAATATGACCAACCTCAATGAGAATTATAACTCTAACTACTCAATCAATATAGACACATCAAAAACAAGTGACGGCACCAACAACTCAATGACAAGAGGTCTTTACAAAATCAACGGACCTATTATGGAAAGCAGCGGTCTTTTGCAGATTGTTTTCAGAGCAAAAACTGACCGTAACCGTACCTTTAACGACCACGCTATTATCACAACATCAAACGTTGGTCTTTACACAACAACATGGAGCCAGGCAGCCCTTCGTATTCAGTATAACGATGCTCTCTGCTCAAATGTTGACTACAAAAATATTCAGACATTCGCTTCAGGCCAGGCAGCATCTTATGTTGCAAGTTTTTATGAAAACGTAAAAGCTATCGGTGAAGAATTAGCTGACCCTACAGCTCATTCAATTCAGTCAAGACCTGAGCTCACAACTTATGTTGACAACACAGAAAAAATCATCCGTGAGCAGTCAGCTCCCGAAATTTATTTCTATGTTCCCGAGGTTGCTTATATCAACCCTGTAGCAAGTGGCGGCACTTATGCTCTTCAGTATTATGTTGACCGTGTTCAGGAAGATAACGGCGCTCTCACAAAAGACGCAGCTAAAACTTCAGGTAACATCTATTTCAACTCAACCACAGCGGCTTCAGTCAAGTCACTCACATGGCGCCAGATGGATGAATTTGGCGCTAACGCAACAACCCTCTCTATCGGTCAGACCAGCTCATCATCAGGTAAGCTCACCACAACCATGACAGGTACTGTTGCGTCATACTCAATCTCTTACATTGAGTGGACACTTACATACGTAACCAAAACCGGTCAGGAAATGAAGGCAATAGCTTATACATGTTGCTATCCTATCGGTTTGTATGCACAAAGTCAGAACTCTGTTATTTCTTCTACAGCCCGTGCCAGAGAAGTTTCATCCAGCCAGGGTTATGCTATGGCAGTTACAGGCTGGATTATGGGTGCTGAAACTGTAGATTATAACCTCTATACGGCTTCATCTGGTTCCGGAACCAATTCCGGCGGTGATATAGCCGGTAGTTACCAGACCGGTCTTGATACCAACAGTGTTCCCACCGGCGGTGGCAGAGGCGAAACTGAACATAGCTTCGATAGTTTTTATGATACAGGCGGTATCGGAGGATCAGGTTATTGGGCAAGAAAAGATTCTGTTGACTGGATTACAGGTGGTTATGGAACAATCACTATCGACTCAAGCCGATACACTGTATTAAGCCAGATTCCTTATTTGAAAGTCGGTATTGACTGTAATACACAGAACTTCAGATATTCTGTTGACTATGAGCGTTCAAACTTATACTACGACTGGTATAACAGCAGCTCAAACAATGTTCAGCCGACTACTTACAATGCTATTACAGCCAACAGCTCTATGAGTCAGGGAACCCGTATAGTTGGTAGCTTGACAAACGCGGCAATTACAGCGAACTCTTCAACATATAAGCTTCTTGTTCTTATGGCTGAAGCCAATTTCGAAAGAAGTAGCGCAAGACACGCTCGTGCTTCAAGTTATCTTGGTTGTTATATGGTCAACAAAGCTCCTGCCCGTGAAGCTTATGACAACGCTATTAAAAAGAGTCAGTATATTCAGAAAGAATATTTCACCGACGCAGCATGGAACGATTATCACACCGCTGTTATTAACAACGCAGCTAACCTTCTTAACCCCTCTGCAACAAGAGATCAGAACCTTATTAAGAGTAACGCTGACGCTTTGACAAATCAGGTTAACAAGCTCGTTGGCGCTGTTACATCACAGGAAGAGACTTATACCTACAAACTCGCTGACGGTTCAACAGCAACAGCTAACCGTAAAGACGTTTTAAAAACAGGAACAGCAACTGTTTATCACGTTTTAGCTGATCTTGATGATAACGGTAATGTAACAAAAGTTACAGATATCGCAACAGACAATACTGTAAAATACTATTTCGGTGACACAATCGTTTCAGGTTATAATGAATATGAAGGCTTTAACTACTTCGGTCATTATATCAGCACTAACGGAACAAAGTGGACACAGAGCCTCGGCACAGGCGTTATCAAAGGTGACATGGCTGCTCAGGGCAGCTACGGCTCAACCGGCCATAACAGATATGCTCTGGCTAAAAACGATAACATAACTTACACCTATATTTACACCGAGAACCCCTCAGGTGTTTATATGGACCTCGGTCAGGCTGAATCAGCTTTTCTTAACAAAGACAACCTGGCTGACATCACAGATGTTGAGATTGACACAGCCTACACCGGTGACGGCACCCTTTACGGCAGTGTAAACACAATCACAAGCACATCTGATAACATCAACTATTCATCAGGCGCTGCCATTGTTTCAAAAACAGGCACTGACAGCTTCAGTTTCTCAATTCAGAATGTTGGTTATAACACATACACATCAACTATGAAGGGACTTAAAAATCTCTTTAACTTTGACACATTTGTGTGGACCGGCAGTAACTATGACACAAGCAAAACTGTAATTGACAAAGGCACCGACACCGTCAGAATGGTTGCTAACGCATCAACAAACGACGCTTATATCGGCGCTTACAACTCATCACAGACAGGCTATATGACCCTCACACCGGGCAGAACTTATGTTATGTCATATAACTGGCGTAATAACGGCGACACAAGTCAGTCTGTTTTGCTCAAACCTTTCGTTTTCTTCAGTAGTGTTACCCCGTTCTCATATTCGGGCACAAGCACACCCACAATGTACACCGAGGGTGAGGCTAACGGCACTCATATGTTTGAGTTTACAGTTCCTTCAGATAAGCCCTATGTTTCATTCCGTTACGGTATCGGCACAGGCGGGGCAGACATCACATTCTCTGACCTTACTGTTGTTGACACAACTGACAGCGCTCAGTTCGGTAAGATGAACGATATCTTCCTTCCTGAAATCGCTTCAGGTCTCACCGGCGGAAAAACTTATACAGTTGCCTTCCAGTCATCTCTTCGTTACGACGACTATCGCTGGTTCGCTATTAATATGTACGGCGGCGCAGTGCCTGAAATGGACTGGGCTCACGAGCAGGGCACAATTCAGACATTCATCTCAACCACAAGCACAGGTGAAGACGGTGAGCTGACAAATTACACCGTTCCTATCCGTGTTGAGACTGATATCACATCAGGCGGTACTATCGGTACATTTGAGTTGCCCGAGGGTTGCTCTGTTATCAACCTCGGTTTCTGTGTCACCAACGATACACCTCTTTCAGGTTGGGTTGACGATATCAGAATCGTTGAGGGCGACTATGTTGAAACCGGCTTTAACGGTGAAACATATACAATTCCTGACCCCGTATGGGAAGGTTACACCTTCTCAGGCTGGCAGCAGAAATCATCACCCTTCTACGGCGCACTTGCAGGTGAGCTTAACAGAAACTACACCTACGGTAAGAAGAGTGACACAATCCTCGCTAACTGGACTATCAACAAGTATGACGTTACTTTTGATAATGAATTTGACTTCGATCTCGGTTGGAGCAACCCCAACGCATCAAACGGCACAATTGACATCAACACAGACGAAAACAAATTCACACTCACAACTCTTACAAGCGCTTCTTCAAGCGACAACACAGTTCTCTCAAACGGCTTTGTTGACCTTGTTCCCGGTCACAGATACAGATTGAGCTATGATTACAATGTAGTCAACTATGTTTCAGGCGGCGGAATGCAGAACCATATCTTCCTTTACGCTAACGAAACAGACGCTAAAAATAACAGCTGGGGCTCAGTCGGCTTTGTTGGTCAGAACACAAACCTTCCCTTTATTCAGGGTGCGGTTTACCCGACAGTTAACGGAACAGATAAAAAATCAGGCACAATTATGCTTGAATTTGTTGCCCCTGAAAATGCAGAATTCGCTCGTCTTCGTCTTGGTAACACCAACCAGAAAGGTATGGTAATCGAATTCTCTGACATTTATTGGCAGGATATTTCAAGAGGCAGCGGTGATAACATTGTTCACGACACAACCGTGTCTGAGCCTCACCTCACAGTTGAAGGCGCAACATCTGTTTATCACAACCTTGTAAGAAACTATCAGCAGACAATCAAAGACGACCTTGTTACAGAGCTTCCTCTTATCACAAGTGAACTCTATGATTTTGAAGGCTGGTACACAGGCAAAAACGGCACAGGCTCAAAAGTTACACTTGAAGACAAAACTCAGCCCAAGACCAACCAGAAGTGGTCTAACTGGACTGTTCACCTTGATTATCTTCTTGACAGTGAATGTAAGTTTAAGACAGGTTATTCAACACCCGCATCTGTAGCAGGTATCGCTATCGGCGGCACAGCAACAATTGTTGACTATGTTCCCTATAAGATCGGCTACAACTTCGGCGGATGGAAAGATAACTACTCAGGCGCAATTTATCAGCCCGGCGAAACAGTAACACTTTATCATAATGCAAACCTTGTTCCCGTCTGGAAAGAGGCAACACCCACAACAAAAGACGTGACTTACGGTGAGCTTTCAACACTTTATCCCGGTCAGATTTATTTCTACGCCTACACTCCTGCTGTTAACAGCGAATATGTATCAGGTTATGTTTATGATACAACTCCCGATATGGATGTTGCTTTGTATTCATCAACCGCTCTTATCGCTAACGGCAACACAACCAACACATACGGTATGTCCGGCGTTGACTCACTTGTTTCAGGCGGTCTGACTAAGGGCACAACATATTACTTTGGTATCACTGAAGATGTAACAGTTAAAACAACTGTTGTGTCTGCATTCAAGATCACAGAGCACACAGTCAACTACATTCTTGACCCTGCAGGCGGTGTGTCATCAGCAACA
>JAZRME010000170.1:0-2709 GCA_045647325.1 Acutalibacteraceae bacterium
CCTTCTCCTCGAGGAGAAGGCTAATCACTACATACACTCACATCATAAAAATTGATAACCTTACAACCCTTTTATAAGGATACAATCAACCTCACCCGAAGCTTGAGGGAGGTTGATTTTGCATAGTAAAAGGCTATAAAACACACGGGTCGGAAATTCCGACCCGTGATTTTTTGTGTTAAATTAAAGTGTAACTTCTCTGTTTTCATCAGATGAGCGATAAATACCGTCCATAATTTTTGAAGTGAGAATAGCGTTATCAATAGAAGCCTGATTGGGCTTATGATTAAGACAAGCGTCAACAAAGCTGTCAATTTCGTTAGCATAATGATTTCTCATGGGGAAGTCGTGTTTTTCTTCAATCAATGCACCGTCTCTTGCAGTGAAATACTGGAAATATTCGCCATATTCAAGACGGATACCGCCCTTATCACCCATAAAGTCAATGTATGTTTCGTCAATGCCGATATTCTGAGCCCACGCACCTGTGAAAGAAATCACGGGACCGTCAGTGCGGATAATGCCTGTTACAGAGTCATCAACATCATAGACACCGTTTTCGATATCTGCGCCGTCACTTGCCCACATCTTTTTATAAGTATAGTTTTTCATATCCTTACCAAGCTTACAGAAAGCCTGACCACTCGCCGTGAGAGGTGTGGGGTCACCGCAGCAATACATAATCAGATCAAGATAGTGAACACCCCAGTCAATCAGAGCTCCGCCACCGGAACAAGCCTTTTTGGTGAAATCACCGCCAAGACCGGGAATTGAACGGTGAGCACGGAATGAAGCATAAACATGATAAACCTCACCGAGAGCACCGTCTTCAATAAGCTTTTTAACACGATTAACAGAGTCATTAAATCTGTTGACCACACCGATTGAAAGAATTTTGTCACACTCGTGAGCAACTTTCTGCATTTCAAGAGCTTCAGGAAGAATTCTTGCGGCAGGTTTTTCACAAAGAACATCTTTACCGGCTCTCATAAAATCAATTGAGATAATTGAGTGAAAATCGTTATGTGTGCAAACAGAAACAGCATCAATATCATCGTTGTTTACAATCTCTTTATAGTCATAAACAGCCTTACCGCAACCGTATTTTTCAACAGCTGCGTCTGCTCTTTCAGGAATAATGTCGCAGAAATACTTCACCTCAACATTTTCATTTTTAAGATAGTTGGGGATGTGTGAACCGTTGGCAATACTTCCGCAACCGATAATTGCTACTCTTAATTTTTTCATTGTTATTCCTCCTGAAATTAACTGTATTTTTTAACTTTTTTGAGTATTTTAATAAGATTTGAAACAAACACTCCTGTTACAAGCACACCTGCTGCCGTAACAATTCCGGAATAAAGAAAATCAACCTTATTTCCAAAAAAGTTTATGGGATTGCCTCCATAAGCAAATATGAGGCAATATATTCCTAACAAAAACAAACCGACACCGACCACACCCACAGGAAAAACAGCGTCTGAAATCTGTTTTGTTTTATACTCTTTTTTAATTTTTTCATCAGAAAAGCGTTCTTTATAATAAACTTCTTTTCCTCCGGATATCTCAGCTTTGTAACCGACAAAGATTGAATCTTCGTGCAAGGTGTCATAAAGCATAGCCGTTGAAGTGAGAGTCACCACAGTTTCAGCGCCCACAGGCTCAAACTCAAACTCACCACGAAGCTGAACATGACTCGCCGGAGCAGCATCTTCTTCATAAATGGGCAGCTTCTTTTTTGCAGGTTTAAACATCTCGGGAATACGCTTTCTTTCAACAAGGAGCGAAAAATTCCCCTCACCGTCAAAAACAGCATCTTCACCGTTGAGAAGCTCAGACCGTTTGCCAAAAATGGTGATAAAAATATCATCTTCTGTTTTATTTTCTATTTTAATTGCCATAACGCACCTGCTTTCCAAGAGCAATTATACACAATAATCTCAATAAAAGCAAGAAAAAATGCGACCCGGTCAGGGTCGCATTAAAATTTTATCAGTCAACTGTAACTGTGCCGTCTTCTGCGATTGTGATTTTCATTCCGTCTTTAACATAGTTAAGGAACTCATCGCCGAGGCAGTCAATAACAGGCATGGGGTTATCAGTCCATACTGCACCAAGAACTGCACCTGCAGCTGCAAGTGAGTCAATATGCTCTGAAAAGAGCATGCAAGCAGGGTTTCTTTCCATAACCTTTGCGCAATAAAGAACCATACCGCCTGTAGTTGAGCCGATTGTCTGAGGAAGGCAAAGAGCTGTTCCTACCATGGGTTTGCCGTAAAGGTCAGGGTTATTCTGGTCACCGCATTTAGCCTGTTTGTCGCCAAACTGAAGAGCATTCTGGAAAGAAGCAAGAGTGTTGAAACCACCGTGAGAAACGAGAGCGTTAGCTGTGCATTTACCTGCTACAACAGGTCTTCCTTTAAACTGTTTCATCTTACTTTGCCTCCTTTGTGATAATGTCAAGAATCTCTGCGCTTGTGTAATGGCGAGATGTTGTGTATGTTCTGAGTTTGTTTGAGTTTGTGATTACGGGCATCTTTTTAGCAAGAGGGTTGTTCATATACATAAGAGGACAGATGTAGCTGAGAACAACGCCTGTTTCTTTAAGCTTTTTAGCGTAATCAGTTTTATTGAACTCATCAACAACTGCAGGTGCAGCTGTGAAAACGGTGGGAATTGAAACTTTCTTAAGACCGTTCTTTTAAGTCG
>JAZRME010000171.1:0-1716 GCA_045647325.1 Acutalibacteraceae bacterium
TATCCGTCATGTTAACACCCGTCGGGCAAGAGGGGTTAACTGCACCAAGCTTTGTTGAGGGCTTGTTTTTGAGGAAATCACCTAAAAGCTGTGCAGGGGCAGTATAATCACCGCCACCAAGCTTGAAAGCCTTTTGCTCAATCTCTCTTTGAAGATACATACCAGCAAGTGGATGGTCGCTGTCAAAGGGAGGCTCAATACCAACAAGCAAGGCGCAGTTTGCGTTTTCTTTGTCACGGGCGTATTCACTCATACCGTTTACAACCATTCCGCCATCCTCTGATGATGCCGCAACAACAGTACCACCCGGGCACATACAGAAGGTGTAGGCGCCTCTGCCTCCCTGAGGGTGACAGGCCATTTTGTAACTTGCTGCACCTAATGCAGGGTGACCTGCAAAGCTGCCGTACTGAGCTTTATCAATAAATTCTCTTGGGTGCTCAATTCTTGCACCTACGGAAAATGGTTTTTGCATCATTGTGATGCCGTGAGAATAAAGCATTTCAACGGTGTCTCTTGCTGAATGACCGATTGCTGCGATAAGAGCATCGGTTTCAATATCAACAGATTCACCTTTTTCGTTAGTGTAAGTTACTCCGTGAATGACTCCGTTGACCGCTATGATGTCGGTCATTTTGCAACCGAAACGAACTTCGCCTCCGAGAGAAATAATTTCTTCTCTTAAATTTTTAACAATTTTGCAAAGCTTGTCTGTGCCGATATGAGGGAGCCAGGAATAGAGAATGTCTTCATCTGCTCCGAATTTAACAAAGTCAAGAAAAACCTGACGGCAAAGAGGGTCTTTGATGCCTGTTGTGAGTTTACCGTCAGAGAATGTACCTGCACCACCTTCGCCAAACTGAACGTTTGACTCAGTATTGAGCTTTTTATCTGACCAGAAAGAGTTGATGTCTTTGGTTCTTGTGTCAACATCCTGACCTCTTTCAAGCACAATGGGGCAAAGCCCTGCTCGGGCGAGAGTCAGCGCAGCAAACATTCCGCCGGGGCCGAAACCGGCGATAACGGGTCGGAGTCTGCTCTGTCGCTTATTTTCGGGAACAGTATAAACAAAAGGCTGAATTTTTACAGCTTTTTTGCATTTTGATAAAATCTTATCCTCATTACCGTCAACGGTGACATCAACGCTGTAAACAAAAAGCAGATTATCCTTTTTTCTTGAGTCAAGACTCTTTTTGGCTATTGAAAAGCTTTTTATTTTTGATGCAGAAATTTTAAGGCTTTCTGCTGTTTTGTTGATTAAGTCATCACCTGAAGCGTCAAGAGGGAGCTTAATTTCGTTAACTCTGATCATATATTTTAATTATACATTGAATCTGAAAAGAACAATGTCGCCGTCTTTCATAACATATTCTTTACCTTCGCTGCGGACAAGACCTTTTTCTTTGGCAGCAGCCATTGAACCGCAGGCAATAAGATCATCAAAAGAAATAACTTCAGCGCGGATAAATCCTCTTTCAAAGTCTGAGTGAATTTTACCGGCAGCCTGAGGAGCTTTTGTGCCGTTAGTGATTGTCCATGCTCTAACTTCAGGGGTACCTGCAGTAAGGTATGAAATAAGACCGAGAAGAGCATAGCTTCTCTGAATAAGCAGATCAAGGCCGCCCTGTTCTACGCCAAGCTCGGCTAAGAACATCTCTTTTTCATCTTTGCTCAGAGGTGCGATTTCTGCTTCAAGCTCTGCGCAGATGGGGAGCA
>JAZRME010000172.1:0-1946 GCA_045647325.1 Acutalibacteraceae bacterium
ATTTATTTTGAATTTTTTATCACTTTCAAAAGCAAGAGCGTCAACATATTTCCCCGCCGGGAAAGGGAAACCGAGCATAACCCCCACCCTGTCAACAGCCTGACCTGCTTTAAGGTCAAGTGATGACGCAAGCATCTTACACGAAATGATATCGTTTTTATCAGGAGTGACTAACAAAGCGTCTGTTGTTCCCCCTGAAACATGAAAAGCAAGAAAAGGTTTTTGCAAAAGTTCAGGTTTGCCGACAGAATAAACTGCAGCGGCAATATGACCCTGCTGATGAGAAAACCGTTGAAGCGGAACTTTCGCACCGACGCTCACAGCATTAGCCGCATTAACACCTGTCAGAAAACAGGGCATATATGACCCCTCGATTCGTCTCGGGGCATCAGACACACCTACACCTGCAATCTCACCGTCAAAATCAGCCATAAGATCGCTGAGTAATTCAGGCAGCTGCACCGTGTGGTGAAAAACCGCATCACTCTGGCGAAGCCCCAGCTCACCCTCTTTGACAGGCAAAAGCTTTTTGCGCTGAATCACTTCATTGGTTTCAGGCAGATACAGTGCGCAGGAAGTGGTGTAATTGCTTGTATCTATACCAAGATACGCTTTCATAATTATGACCTCGAAACAGAGCCCAACACTCCGTTGACAAAAGATTTATCTTCATCAGAGCCGTAATTTTTACAGATATTTACAGCCTCGCTGATAATTACACCAACAGGTGCAGGTTTTTCTGCTACTTTAAGCTCATAAACACCTAATCTTAAAACAGCAAGGGCTACTTTTGAAATTCGTGATTTGCTCCAGCCACGAAGATTGCCCTCAATAATGTTGTCAATCGCTTCAAGGTTTGAGTCAATACCTTTTGCGATGTTTGTGGCCTTTTCGCTCAAAGCAACATTTTCACATTCACTTGCGTTTGAAACAATCTCATCAACTGTAGTTTCAGGATTGAAAGATTTTTCAAAAGTGATGATAAAAGCCTGTTCTCTCGGTTTTAATTTTTTGTCTGCCATTTTAAATTCCTCCAAAAAACAAAGCCCTCCTATTATAAAGAGGGCAATAAAAACATTATTATATCAGTTTTAAAGTTGCACGATAAATGTATATATACATCCCTCAGTGCATATTATACCATAAAATTTCAAATTCTCAACTATTTAATTCAAAAATAGTTATGTTTTCAGGTGTAAATTTTCCCTGATTAAGCACCAGTTCTTTTATTTGCATAGTTGTGTCCTCTGAGAGCACATCTTTTTCAACAACAACCTTGACTTCTCCCGAATCGATTATAACCACACACTTGCTGCCCGTCTTAGCGCTTATCAGGGTTTCAAGGTCACATTCACGCTTGACGGCTTCGCTGAGCTGCGCTAATTTTTCTGTGGCTTCTGATACAGCAGCTGATGAAGCATCAGGATCTTTAATGATATCATTGAGAGTTTCTTTCGCCTTATCGTGAGCCGTTTCTCTTTCAAGTCTGAATGCCGCAAAATCATCATCTGCCGTGGCTGCAACATACTGGGCATCTCCGAGATTTTCTGACTGACCGGTTGTTGCTGTTATTGATTCCTCGCCTGTTGACTGAGCCTGTGGCTTTGTGTAATACCAATTGATAAAAACCGCAACCCCCAACGCCATCACCATCGCTGAAAGTGCAACCTGCTTTTTCTTAAGCTTGATACTCATATAAATTATCCTCCGTTGTCCGTTTTCATTATTGCTATGCTTACTTTGGCTGAGCTGACATCCAACACAGCTGAAATTATCTGCACAATGCTTTGCCTCACAGCGACAGAAGCGCCCCCTTCGCACACAACGGCAACTCCCCTGATTTCAGGCTCTGTCACCTTAACGAGCACGCCACCCTCTTCGTCACCGTTTTTAACAATCACCACCTTTTTTTCATAAGAAGATTCTGAGTTTTTTTCATCGGCAGC
>JAZRME010000173.1:0-1476 GCA_045647325.1 Acutalibacteraceae bacterium
AAAATTTTTCAGAAAGACGGTTTTAAGCTTCCCGACGAGCTTGAAGAAAAAATTGAAGCCATAATCCTTGACGGTGCAAGCGTTCCACCCTGTAAGGTGGGAGCGGATGTGGGCAGAACCAGAACATCCGAAATGCCGGTGTTTGATTATGTGCGCTACCTTGAAAGTACGGTTGACTGTACTTTTGAAGAATATAAAGTTGCTCTTGACTGCGCAAACGGTGCTTCAAGCGTTACTGCTCACGAGTTGTTTACTGACCTTGGGGTTGATATGTATGTGCGCTCATCAATGCCCAACGGTGTAAATATCAATCGTAAATGCGGTTCAACTTATATGGAAGGCCTTCAGCAGCTTGTTGTTGAAAACGGTTGTGATGTAGGTTTTGCTTTTGACGGTGATGCTGACAGAATGTTGGCTGTTGACGAAAAAGGCAGAGTTGTTGACGGTGACAAAATTATTGCTATATGCGCCAATGATATGAAAAAACGCGGTGCACTTAAGGATGATACTGCTGTAGTTACCGTTATGAGTAATATGGGCTTTTTTAAGTTTTGTCAGGAGCATGGCATTAAATGTGAAAAAACAAAAGTCGGTGACAGATATGTTCTTGAAAATATGAGAGCCAACGGTTATAAAATCGGCGGAGAGCAATCAGGTCACGTTATCTTTTATGATTACGCTACCACAGGCGACGGTCAGCTTACGGCTATTCAGCTTTTGTCAGTTATGAAAAGATCAGGCAAAAAGCTTTCTGAACTTGCTGATGAGATGGAGGTTTATCCTCAGGTTCTCATAAATGTCAAGGTTTCCCAGATGGGTAAAAAGCGTTATGAAAATGATGAAGAAATCAAAAAGGCTATTATCAGCGCTGAGAATGAGCTTGGTGATAACGGCAGAGTCCTTGTCCGTGTATCAGGTACAGAGCCTCTTGTCAGAGTTATGCTTGAGGGTAAAGACGAAAAACAGATCAACATTCTCGCTGATGAAATAGCTCAGGTTGTTAAAGACAGACTTATATAGGAAGATTGTTTATGAGAAATACTCAGGATTGGTCAGATTACGAACTTATTGATTGCTCAGACGGTGAGCGTCTTGAGCGCTGGGGTAATGTAATACTCATAAGACCTGACCCTCAGGTTATATGGAAAACCCCTAAAAAACATCCTTTATGGAAAAATGCCCACGCAAGATATCACCGTTCCCAGACAGGTGGCGGTAAGTGGGAGCAATATAAAAAAATCCCCGATGCGTGGAGAATTAACTATAAAGACCTCGCCTTTAATGTTAAGCCTATGGGCTTTAAACACACCGGTCTTTTCCCGGAACAGGCTGTTAATTGGGATTTTATGATGGATCTCATCAGAAAAGCAGACAGACCTGTCAAAGTACTCAACCTGTTTGCTTATACAGGTGGGGCAACCGTTGCTGCTCTTAAAGCAGGGGCAAGTGTTGTTCACGTTGATGCTTCAAAGGGTA
>JAZRME010000174.1:0-2558 GCA_045647325.1 Acutalibacteraceae bacterium
GCTTTGCTCAAGAACCGGCGCTCCTTTTTCAAAAATGTCTGCTGCAGCTATAAAAGAGACTTATCCGTCAGGCTGGTCAGATTCTCAGAAATCAGGTCACGGTTTTTATTCTGTAGTTATGTATCCCAACCCCAACGCAACACTTACTGTTAAGTCAAACATTAACGATGACCTTGTTACATTCCCGATTTATGTTAAATCAGACGCCAAAGCAGGTGATACAGGTTCAATCTACCTTCCTGCCGAAACAATCAAGTCTGACTCAAACCTTTCAGGTAAGTTTATGCTCTCAAACTATGTAACAGGCGACACTCTCGGTGAGAATATCCTTTACAGCAAAGATTATGCCATTGATGTTTCAAAAGCAAAGCTCAGCTTTGTTGTGGGCAGCGCAAAACCCTCTTTGGGCGATGTCAACGGTGACAAGGTTGTCAACTCATCTGATGCGTTGCTTACGCTTCAGGCTTCCACCGGTCAGCTCAGCCTTACATCAGCTCAGAAAACCCAGGCTAATGTCAACAAAGACAAAGCCATTAACGCTTCAGACGCTCTGCTTATTCTTCAGTATTCAACAGGAATTATAACCAAATTTTAATTTAAAGAGGTAAGGCTATGTCAAAAGTCAGGTTGGCCTATGTCACTCACGGTCTTTCTTCAAACGGAATAGAATCTCTTCTTGTAAACATTGTCAGCCATATTGATATGAGCCGATATGATGTTACTTTTGTTTTAGCTATTGACGAGGATGCTGTTCCCATTCACGAAGAGACTGTCAGACGGCTTGGCGCCCACATTATCAAAGTCTGTGATCTTGATACTCTCAGCAAAAAGGGCAGGTTTATCCGTTCGCTCAAAAATGTTTTTGCTGACGGTGGCTTTGATGTTGTTCACGCAAATATGGATTTACTCAATGGTGTTGTTTTGTGGGCCGCTAAAAAAGCAGGGGTCAAAAAAAGACTGTGCCATGCCCATACCTCAGCGTCCACATTTTCTTCTGACAATTCGGGTAATAAAATTTTTGCTCTTATTCAGAAGGTTTATCGCTTTGTGATGAAAACGCTGATAATCCGTAATTCTACAGATTTATTAGGCTGCTCTGACGCCGCTAATGAATATATGTATTCAAAAAAAGCGTCTTCAGCTATAAAAATAAACAACGGTATAGACATTTCAAAGTTTTTGAAAACTTCCTCAGATTCGCAGGGGCAAAAAATAAATCTCGTTACCGTAGGCAGACTTTCATCACCCAAAAACCCTATGTTTATCATCGACATTATTGAGGAACTTTCTCAACTGCGCAAAGATTTTATTTTTAACTGGGTCGGCGACGGTGAAATGAGTGAAAAAATTCACCTCACCGTCAAAGAAAAAAATCTCTCAGAGTTTTTTAATCTTATGGGTGTCAGAACTGATATTCCCGATATTCTTAAAAATTGCTCATATTTTCTTATGCCATCAATTTTTGAAGGGCTCCCTGTTTCACTTGTTGAGGCTCAGGCTGCCGGGCTTGAATGTTTTGTTTCATCTGTCGTTACCCGTGAAGTCGATTCAGGCGCCTGCCATTTTATTCCTTTGGAAATCGGGGCAAAAGAATGGGCAAAAATAATTAATGAAACGATCAACAAAAATCAACCCCTTGTCGCTGATAAAAACAAACTTATGAAATTTGATATTTCTTACACCATCAGTCAGCTTGACAAAGTTTATAATCAAAAATAAATTAAGGAGCAAAGCAACAATGACCCCTAATGTTGAAAAAAGATTCGGCAGAATTGTCAACATCTTTTATTTCGCCTTAATAATAGGTATGGCTTTTCTGTTTTTAAAATACTGCTTCGGTCTGGTGTTTCCTTTTATATTTGCTTTTTTTGTAGCAATGATTGTTCAACGGCCTACAAACGCCTGTTATAAAAAAATCAAAAGAGGTAAAGGTGTAATATCCACAATTTTTGTGTTGACCTTACTTTTGATTATGGTAAGCTTCGTTTCATTGGCCGGCGCTCAGATTGTTTCAACAGCTAAAGATTTTTTTGAATTTATTACTCAAAAAATCAACGACTTCCCTACTTTTATAGAAAATGTCGAACAATGGCTTCTTAGTGTTATCGGAATTTTGCCTGACTCACTTGAAACTAAGCTCAGCCCGTCGATTGTTTCGGCTCTTACCCGTTTTAAAGAGCTGACAGCAACAGAAGCAGCCACAATTCTTATGGAATCAGCTGCCGACACCGAGATCAGCTTTTCGTCAATTCTTGCACCCATAGGCGGTGGTATCTGGGGTGTTGTGAAAGAAATTCCCTCCGCCCTTATTGCCGTAGTGATTACTATAGTTGCCTCCTGCTTTATGGCGTCAGATTATGACAAGCTTGTAGGCTTCGTTAAAAACCAGATGCCTGAGTCAAAAAAATCAGCGCTTTCAAGAAGCAAATCTATTCTTCTCACCACCCTTAAACAGCTGGTTAAGGCTTACGGAACAATTATGCTCATAACATTCACAGAAATGTTTGTCGGTCTTAATATTCTTAAACTTGTCGGAAGTCGGAGGCCAAGCGGTCTTA
>JAZRME010000175.1:0-2220 GCA_045647325.1 Acutalibacteraceae bacterium
ATTCAGGAAATTATCGCAACAGGCGGTCTTATTGAATCAATCAAAGCAGGTAAAATTAAATAATTATAAAAGGATCTGACTAAAATGGATTTTAATATTGCTTTACTTAAAGGCGACGGTATCGGCCCTGAAATAGTTGACAGTGCCGTTGCAGTTCTTGACAAAGTTGCCGCTAAATACGGCCACAAATTCACATTCACACCTTACCTTGCAGGTGGTTGTGCTATTGACGCAACAGGTATTCCTCTTCCCGAAGAAACTGTTAAAGCCTGTCAGGCAAGTGACAGCGTTCTTCTCGGCGCTGTTGGCGGACCCAAGTGGGACACTCTCCCCGGTCACCTTCGTCCCGAAAAGGCTCTTCTCGGTGTTCGTCACGCTCTCGGCCTTTACACTAACATCCGTCCTGCAAAGATTTACCCTGCTCTTAAGGGTGCAAGTCCCCTTCGCCCCGACATCATCGACAACGGTGTTGACATCGTTATGATCCGTGAGCTCACCGGTGGTATCTACTTCGGTGAAAGAGGACGCAGACAGGGCGCCGGTGGCGAAGAAGCTTTCGACACAGAGTGCTACAGCGAGATGGAAGTTGAAAGAATTGCACGTGTTGCATTCGAAACAGCAAGAAAGAGAAGCCACGTTGTTACAAGCATCGACAAGGCTAACGTTCTTGAATCATCAAGACTCTGGAGAGAAGTTGTTCACAAGGTTGCTAAAGATTACCCTGATTGTGAATGTGTTGATATGCTCGTTGACAACGCTGCAATGCAGCTTGTTAAAAATCCCTCACAGTTTGATGTTGTTGTTACTTCAAATATGTTTGGTGATATTCTTTCAGACGAAAGTTCACAGATCACAGGTTCAATCGGCATGCTCGCTTCTGCATCACTTGGTGACACAAAGTGCGGTATGTATGAACCTATCCACGGTTCAGCTCCTGACATCGCAGGTCAGAACAAAGCTAACCCCATCGCTACAATCCTTTCAGCAGCTATGATGTTCCGCTATTCATTTGATCTTGAAGACGAAGCAGTATGCATTGAAAAGGCTGTTGACGATGTTCTCGAAGCAGGTTGCAGAACTGCTGATATTCTCGGCTCAAGCGACACAAAGCCGCTTTCATGCACTGAGATGACAAAAGTAATTCTCGATTATATTAAATAATTTCAGTTTTTGAAAGAAGGAAATTACGATGCTCGACATCAGAATAGAAAAAACCTCATCACCAAAAGCCAAACCTCAGAAAGGTGAGCCTCTCGGTTTTGGTCACATCTTCACTGACCATATGTTCATTATGAACTACACCGAAGGCAAAGGCTGGCACGATGCAAGAATTGTTCCTTACGGTGACCTTACACTTTCACCTGCTGCTATGGTTTTCCATTACGGTCAGGAAATGTTTGAAGGTCTTAAAGCTTATAAATGCGAAGACGGAAAAGCTTATCTCTTCCGCCCCGAAATGAACGCTAAGAGAACAAACTCCACAAATGACCGTCTTTGCATCCCTCAGATTGACGAAGATGACTTTGTTCAGGCTGTTAAAGCTGTTGTTGAAATTGATAAAGACTGGATTCCCGAAGAAGAAGGCACTTCTCTTTACATCCGTCCTTTCATTATTGCAACTGACGCTTTCCTGGGTGTTGCTCCCTCAAAGACATATTTGTTTATGATTATCCTCTCTCCCAGCGGCGCTTACTACGAAAGCGGTCTTGCTCCTGTTGGTATCTGGATTGAAGACGATTATGTCCGCGCAGTAAAAGGCGGTATGGGTTACGCTAAAACAGGCGGTAACTACGCAGCAAGTCTTGCAGCCCAGGTTAAAGCTCATGATGACGGTTATTCTCAGGTGCTTTGGCTTGACGGTGTTGAAAGAAAATACATTGAAGAAGTTGGCGCTATGAACATCTTCTTCAAAATTGACGGCAAAATCGTTACTCCTATGCTCAATGGTTCAATTCTTCCCGGCATCACCCGTGACTCCGTAATCAACCTTTGCAAGCACTGGGGTATGGATGTTGAAGAGAGAAGAATTTCTGTTGACGAGCTTCTTGAAGCCCAGAAAAACGGCAAACTTGAAGAAGTATTCGGCACAGGCACAGCCGCAGTTATCTCCCCCGTTGGCAAGCTTCGTTATAAAGACGATGTTATGGAAATCAACGGCGGTGTAATTGGTGAAGTAAGTCAGAAGATTTATGATACCGTAACAGGCATCCAGTGGGGCAA
>JAZRME010000176.1:0-5472 GCA_045647325.1 Acutalibacteraceae bacterium
GAAGAGGAAATTGTTCCTATTGAAAGAGCGAAGAAAATTACGGCTGAATCCGTGCGCCATCTTGCCCAGCATACAAATATGATCGCAAAGGTTGAGGGTGACACTGTTACCCCAAACGAAATTCTCAACGTTTTCCGTGAAGAAAGCTTTGAGGTTTATGAAAACCGATTTGTTTACACCCTTATGCAAAACCTTATAAGATTTATTGATGTCCGTTATGATGCTCTTTTCAGTCTTGCTGATGATGAAAATATGGCATCACTCAAAATGGATAGCGATGTTACCCGCGGTAAAGAAAAGATTCATTATCATCTTGAGGTTTCTGCTCAGTCGGGCGGTAATGACCTTGAAGATAACGCCAATATTGACGGTGAAAACGCTTCGGCTTTTCAGCGTATTGAAAGAATTAAAAAAGTTATTAACGAATATGCACATTCGGGCTTTATGAAAGAGCTTCAGGGTTGCGCTCCTGTTCGCCCACCCATTATGCGAACAAACGCTATCCAGAAAAACCCGAATTTCCGCGCTTGTCTTAAGTTGTGGCAGTTTATTCAGTCTTATCGTGATGTGGGTTATGAGATTATCGCTCATGAGTCAAACGAAATGGTAAGCGATGAATACAAAGATCAGCTTAACAAGATGATTTCAACCAACTATATGCTCCTTAAAAACAACACTGTTTCTCAGGATGCATTGGCTCAGAAAGCCAAATCAAGAAAAATCAAGCCCAAATTGCTTAAGCGTCTGGCTGAAGAGCTTGTTCTTGATTATGATATGAATGAAATCGAAATCAAAAAAATCTTTGTTGATGAAGTCAGACGAATCAGCAAGAAAAAGATTGCCGGTGAAACCAAAATCAAAGAGGCTATTGACCGTGCATTAGCTCAGGAAAATGCGCGTAAAAAAGCCATCGAAGATAAAATCAAGGCAAAGATTGCTCACGAGAAAGAGATGGAACGCCGTCGTATCGCAAGAGAAAAAGCAAGAATTGCCAAAGAAAAAGCAAGAGAAAAAGAGCGTATCGCCAAAGAAAAAGCTCGTCTCAAAGCCAAAAAAGAGAGAGAAGAGGCTCTTGCAAAAGAGCGTGCACGCAAAGAGAAAGAAAAGGCTCGTCTTGCCAAAGAGAGAGAAGCCCGTCTTGCTCTTATTGCCAAAGAAAAAGAACAGGCTCGTATCGCCAGAGAGCAGGAAAGAGCCCGTCTTGCCAAAGAGAAAGCAGAGCAGCTTGAACTCGCTCGTAAAGAAAAAGAAAAAGCAAAGCGCGAAAAGGCAAAGCAGCTTGAAAAAGAGCGCATAGCTAAAGAAAAGGCTAAAGAAAAAGAACGTGTTGCACGTGAAAAAGCAGCCTTAGCTGAGAAAGAGCGTGTAGCTCGTGAAAAAGCTAAAGAAAAAGAGCGCCTCGCTAAAGAGAAAGCCAAGCTTCTTGAACAGCAGCGTCTTGAAAAAGAGAAGGCTAAAGAGAAAGAGCGTCAGGCTAAAGAGAAGGCAGCTCAGGCTGAAAAAGAGCGTATTGCCAAAGAAAAGGCCAAAGAAAAAGAGCGTCTTGCAAAAGAAAAAGCAAAAGCTCTTGAGCAGGAGCGCCTTGAAAAGGCTAAAGCTAAAGAGAAAGAACGTCTCGCTAAAGAGAAAGAGCTTAATGCTCAGCGTGAGCGTCTCGCTAAAGAAAAAGCCAGGGAGCAGGAACGTGCAGCTCGTGAAAAGGCTAAACTTCTTGAAAAAGAGCGCATAGAAAAAGCTAAAGCCAAAGAAAAAGAAAGAATAGCCCGTGAAAAAGCAAAGCAGCTTGAAAAAGAGCGTATTGCTAAAGAAAAGGCTAAAGAAAAAGAAAAAATAGCTCGTGAAAAAGCTAAGATGCTTGAAAAAGAGCGTATTGCAAAAGCAAAAGCTAAAGAAAAAGAAAAGATAGCCCGAGAAAAAGCGGCTAAAGAAAAGGCTAAAAAGTCATAATTTTTTAATTCCGTTGAGCAACAGCAACGGTAAAAATCACAGTTAAATCATCGTGGAGGTTAGTTTGATGAAAAGACGAGTAACAGAAAGGGTACTGGTATTGATACTGAGTATAGCGGTATTGTTATCCTCAACAAGTATCTATACGGTTTTCGCTACACAAGAGAATACCGCCGGTTCCGCTGATGTTCCCGTTTCATCAACTGTTGCTGATGATTCTGTTGATAACTCAGTTAAAACCGAAGAAAATATCGTTGAGGGTGGCGGTTCAATAGAAAATCCCACTCTCACCGGTGAAGGTACTGTTGATAATCCTTATTGTATCGCTGATGCAGATGACTTTAAGCTTATGCAGGGTATCATCAATGATTCTGCCAAGGCTGATAAATATTTTGTTCTTACAGCTGATATTGATCTTTCAGGTATCACTGCAGCAGATATGGCTGAGAATTCAGCAACACCCGGAACAATTATTTCAATCAACAAATCTCTTAGTGATGCAACTCCCAAGAGCGTATGGTTTGATCTTAACGGTGCCAACCATAAGATTTACGGCCTTAATGTTACTGCTGTTGAGCTTGAAACAGTTTCAATTTTCGGCTATATCAGCAGCAATTCAACTGTTAAAAATCTTGTTATTGAGAATTGTAATGTAACAGTTAAAAACGAAAAAGCTTCATCAGCTTCAGTTGTGGCTCTTTCAAATGACGGTTCAATCAAAAATGTTACAGTGAATAACTCAACTCTCACTGTAAAAGCTGCTGATTCCAAAGCAGTTGCAGGTGTAGTCACAGCCCAGAACTCAGGTGTTATTTCAGGTCTCAATGCAGAAAATATCAGAGTAAATTCAGCTTGTGCAATTTCAGGCGCAGGTGCCGTTACAGGTGTAAACAACGGCACAATCAGCGCTGTTAAGGCAACAGGCTTAAGTGTCGTTACATCAGAAACATCTACCGTTGCTAATGCAGGTGGTGTGGCAGGTGTAAACAATTCACAAATCAAAGATTGCGTTGTTTCAGTTGCATCCGTTTCTTATGCAAAATTTACAGGTGGTGTCGCAGGTGTAAACGCAGGTGAAATCAACAACTGTAGCGTAAATGGTGGCTATGACGGCAATAGTGTTGCTTCAAAGTCTGATGCTACAATTATTTCTGCAGGTGTTGCAGGTGGTATCGCAGGTAAAACAACAGGCAAAATCAAACAGTCAACTGTTTCAGGCGTAAACGCTTATGTTCTCAATGGCGGTGTTTATGGTGGTGTTGCCGGTGAGAGCGTGAAGGGCGCTGTTTACGGATGTGTTGCAACAGGCGATGTAAAGGGCAACGGCATAACTTCAGGTCTTGTTGCCAAAGCTGACAAAGACTCATCTGTTAAAAATTCATATGCATTTGTTTCTCTCAATGCCGATTCAGCCCGTGGCGCTGTTGTTGGTGAGGGTAATCCATATATCGAAAACAATTTCTGGTCAAGTGAAATAAGCGGCAGAGGCGTTGCTTATGAATCAGGCTCAAAGCAGGGCAATCTTGTTCAGCCTATGTCATTCATCGCTGTTAAAGCCGGTGAAAGCAAAAAGCTCAGCCTTGCCAACCTTTCAGCAACATGGGGTGGCGCAACACTTGCAGCAGATTCAATCAATAATATTCAGCTGACAGGTTCTGCGGTTTCAATTGTCAAAGGTGAAAAAGACTTTACTCTTAAAGCCCTGACAGCCGGTAAGACTGCTGAACTCAGATATTCAGCTAAAATTACAGTTAATGCCGGTTATAACGGATCAACAGTTGTTGCCCGTGAAATGACCGTCGGCATTATGACTCTTTCAAAAGATTCAACAGGTGACGGTCTTTCTGCTGAAACACCGGTTGTTATTTCAAACTCAAGTGAGCTGGAGTTTATCAGAGTTGCTCCCGAAGCATGCTTTAAACTTGCCGGTGATGTTGATATGCCTGAAAATTGGAAGGCAATAGACTTTAATGGTCAGTTTAATGGTGACGGATTCACTGTCAATGCTGATGCTCCGTTGTTTAACAATGTTTACGGCAGCGTTAAAAATCTTGTTGTTAAACTTAACGGCGAGATCAAAACTGCAGTATTCGGTAATGCAAATTCAGCTGAATTTGATAATGTCAGACTTGTTAAAGGTCAGGTTGAAGAAGATAGCGAAGAAATCATCCGTCTTCTTGCAGAAAAGTCATCTGTAGCGCCTTTCCTTAACAGGGTTATGGGATATTCTGTTATTAACGGTTGTTATGCTGAAATTCCCGTTCATGCAGCAAAAGAGGATGTTAAAAATCTTGCAGGTTTTGTTGCCGTTGTTGACTCAACAGCTGCAAAAATTACATCAAGTGGTGCAAGAGTAACTATTACTTCTGATTTTGAAGATAAGCTTGTTGACAGCGCAGCATTCATCGGCAGGGTAGAAACAAACCTTGAAGGCTCAATCAACGGCTGTTTCGCAACTCTTATGTCAGATGTTGTTGACTACGCTCTTATCGGCTCAGGTAACAAAGATAACTTTAAAGCCGAAAACAACTATGTCAGCTCTCTGAATGATAAGGTTTGCCCTGAGGAGCTTGAAAATGTTGTTGCTTCAAAATGGATGTTTGATGCAGGTATTCAGGGCTTTATCGCAGGTAAGGGCAGTGTTGTTTCAATCACACTTCCTGCAGGTGTTTCATTGTTTGATAATGTTACAGCAAATGATTTTTATGCAGTGTATGACAACACAAAGCTTAAGGTCAACACTTCAGGTATCACAGTTAAAGATAATGTTATTTATCTTCCGGTTGAGGCTGCTGAGGGTGTTATCACTGTTCTCAACAGTGAGGTTACACTTGTTCACAAACCTACAGGTCTCAGCGCAACAATGGGCGTTTCCAACGGTCTTGAAAAAGATAAAGACGGCAACTACCTTATCTATTACGCCGTTGATATCGCTTTCATCGGTGAAAACCTTGAAAAATTCGCTGACGAGAGCTTTAAGCTCGTTAACGATATCGATATGTCAATGCTTACAGACTTTAAGCCTGTTGGCGGAACAGCTTATGCTTTCAGCGGTAAGTTTGACGGTTGCGGACACACAATTTCAGGCCTTACAGTTAACGGCACATCCAAAGCTGCTCTTTTCGGAACTCTGAGTGACGCAACAATCACAAATCTTGTTATTGAGTCAGCTCAGGTTACAGCTTCAGGCTCTTATGCAGGTATAGTTGCAGGTCAGCTCAGCAGCAATACCACTATTAAAAATGTTACCGTTAAAAACAGTAATGTTTCAGCAAATGAGAATTTTGCAGGTGTGATTGCAGGTAGCGTTAACGGTGAAAATATCACAATTTCAGGCGTTAAAATTCAGTCAGCTGAAGTCAGCGCATTGAATTACGCAGGTGGATTTGTCGGTAATGTTGAAGGTAAACTCAATATTTCTGACTCATACGTTACTGAGGCAAAAATCTCAGCCAACAACTATGCAGGCGGTGCAACAGGTAGCGCTGACAGCGTTGTTGCAAAATCAGTTAAAATCAGTAAATC
>JAZRME010000177.1:0-5371 GCA_045647325.1 Acutalibacteraceae bacterium
CGGCAGGGACCTGCATTTCACCCATTGAGTCTTTTTCAATTCTGTATTCCATAAAACCCTCTTATTTTATCAATTCAAAGTTAATTTCATTTTTTTGAGCATAAAAATGTGCTGAAGAATTTTCGTAAACTTTTAAAACAAAGCTTTCTGAAGAATCAGCAGTCGGGAAATTGTTGACACCTATCTGCTCTACAGAGCGTGACAAGGTGATTTCTCTGAGCTTCTCTGCGCCTAAAAAGACAGTTGAACCGATTGTTTTAACCGAATCGGGAATGATAACTGTTTCAAGGTTTGTACAAGCTAAAAACATAGAATCAGGCAAAGTTGTCACACCGTCAGGGATTGTAAAAGTAACAATCTCACTGTGATTAGCAAGAGCGTAGGGCAAAAATTCTGTTACAGTTGAAGGAAAGCTGAAAGCTGATAAGTCCTTTTTTCCACTTACCCAATAAACTTTTGTTTTTGCCTTGTTATATAAAATTCCGTCTTCAAAAACAAAATCAGCACCATCGGCAATTTCAAAAGTGAGGTTTTCACAACCGTAAAAAGCTGCTGCACCTATTGACTCAAGACTTGCAGGAAGTCTGACAGATCTGAGCTTTTTACAATTTATAAAAGCTCCGTCACCGATTTCTTTAGTGTTTTCACTGATTTTTACTGTTTCAAGAGCTTCACATTCATAAAAAGCTTTTTGCTCAATAACAGTAACTGTGTCGGGAATCTCGACACTTATAATATCACTTCTCAAAAAAGTCTCGGCAGCAACAGATGTAACAGTTTTACCCTGATGTTTTTCGGGAATAACAATTTCTTTATCGTTGCCGTTATATTGATTGACCTGGATTGTGTCTGTTTTTGAACCGTCGGCATAAGAAAAATCATTTTTGGTGTAGCTGAAATATCCCCAACCGGCAACACCAACAACAATCACAACACAAACGACAAAAATCAGAACTTTTATTGCATTTTTCATACTGACACTCCTTAAAGCATAGTTATAATATTTTTAAGGTTTTCAAGGCAGATTTCAAGAGCAGGAATATTATCTTCCATACCTTCAAACTCAACGCTTACATAACCGTCGTAGCCGTTTCTTTTAAGCGTTTTAAGGCATTGATAAACAGGGACATTACCATGACCGAGAATTGCGCCTCTGAGGAAGGTGCCGCCTCTGGTGGTAAAAAATCCCTTACCGGGGTCAAGCTCACTGCCGCTTTTTATATGAAAATCTTTAACGTGAACATATTTTGCAAAAGGAGCTGCCCTGCCCACAGCTGCAGCAGGGTTATCGTCACCGCAAAGGAAATTGCCCACATCAACGAGCCAACCGAAGTTGGGGTTGGCAACAGCGCCCACAAGACGCTCTACACGGTTGCTTTCCTGACAGAAAAAGCCGTGATTTTCTACCATTGTAACAATACCGCATTTTTCAGCGTATTCGGTAACCTGTCTGCATCCGTCTGCAAGAACAGGCAAGGCTTCATTAAAGCTTTTATATGATTTTTCATCAGATTTAAAGCCTACCGTTGCGTCATGGCGCATACCTTTTGCGCCCAATATTGCAGCGATATCTGCCTGAGCGCAAAGACGATCGACCTCTTTATTAAAATCATCACAATTCAGAAAATCAGCGCCGATAGTGTAATTGGCTATGGGAAGCCCCACTTTTTCACTCTCTTCACGAAGAAGCGTTGCATATTCTTTTTGAGTCATATTGCCTTCAGGTGAAAGGTCAATAAACTCAATAGCATCAAAGCCCATTTCTTTAGCTTTTTTTATAAGTTCTTTTTGTGTAGCCCCTGTTTTGGAACAGTATGAAGAAAAACTGTAGCTGCTTACGCAAGTTTTCATAAAAGCACTCCGTTCTGCATAAAAATACACTTTAATTTTAACACAGCATTTTACTTTTTTCAATACTGAAAGTGTATATGCATAAACAGTTTATAATTATTGACTTTTTTTGCATACAGTAGTATAATAAAACCACTAATATTATTGACGGAGGAATTTTTTATGAAAAAAATCATTTCCCTCATCCTCTGCGCAGTTCTTGTAGTCGGAGTTTTTGCTCTTGCAGGCTGCTCAAAAGATGACACTCAGACAAATGATCCCGCTACAGATGTTCCCGCAACAAAAGTAATCAACATCAGCCTCACAGAAGAAGAATATGCTTTCGGCGTTGACAAAAATCAGCCTGAGCTTCTCACGAAGGCTAACGAGTTTATCGCTCAGATTATGGCAGACGGCACATTTGACGAAATCTGCGACCGTTACTTTGCAGGTGGCACTCCTGTTGCTGTTACCAGCGCAAAGCGTGACAATTCAAAAGATCAGCTTGTAGTTGCGACAAACGCTGCATTTGCTCCTTTTGAATATATGGAAGGTGACAAATACTACGGTGTTGATATGGAAATTGCAAAGCTTTTTGCTGACTACCTCGGTCAGGAGCTTGTAATTGAAAATATGAAATTTGAATCAGTCTGCCTCTCTGTAGGTCAGCATCAGTGTGACATCGCTATGGCAGGTCTCACAATCAACGAAGAAAGAAAAGCTGAAGTAACTTTCACAGACTCTTACTATAAAGCTTCACAGCAGATTATCGTAAGAGGTGACGACACAACATTTGACAATTGCAAAACAGTTGATGATGTAAACGCCATCCTTAACTCTTACACAAAAGACACTGTTATCGGTGTTCAGCAGGGCACAACAGGCATGTATTTCGTTCAGGGCGACGAAGGTTGGGACTTCCCCGGTCTTCCCACAGAATGCAAAACTTATGAAGCCGGTTCTCTTGCAGTTCAGGATATGATTAACGGCAACATCGATATGGTTATTATCGACGCAGCTCCTGCAGCAAAGATTGTTGAATCAATCAATGCCGTAGCATAAATCATAGCTAACTAAACAAAATCAAGCCTCATCGCCAATGCGGTGAGGCTTTGAAGTTGAAAAGGATTGAAAATATGGGTAGTTTTGAAAAAAAACTTGAAGTGTTCTGGCGAATTTTTTGGGAACAGGGCGGATATAACGAAGTTCTCGAAGGTTTGCAAAACACTCTTATCATCGCCGTTTCAGGCTTGGTGATCGGTATTGTTATCGGTACGCTTATTGCCACCGTACGCACAATGCCTAAATATAAAACGCTTCCGAAAATTCTCAACAGCATCTGTGAGTTTTATGTCAATATCTTCAGAGGAACACCTATGGTTGTTCAGCTTTTGATTTTTTATTATGTTCTTCTTCCTCTTATGGAAATCAAGCTTACAGGTGTTCAGGTTTCAGTGCTTGTTTTTGGTCTTAACAGCGGTGCTTACATATCTGAAATTATGCGAAGCGGTATTCAGGCTGTTGACCCCGGTCAGATGGAGGCAGGCCGTGCAGTAGGTCTCCCCTTCTCTGTATCAATGATCAAAATCATTATTCCCCAGGCTGTTAAAAACATTTTGCCGACAATGGGTAATGAATTTATCACACTTATTAAAGAAACAAGCGTTGTCAGCTTTGTCGGTGCAACAGACCTTTATGTTGCTTTCAGTTACATCGGCTCAAACAGCTACGAATTTATGGTGCCGTATATTGTAATGGCTCTTATCTATATCGTGCTTGTTCTTGCAATTTCAATTCTCGTTAAAATTATGGAAAGGAGCCTGAAAAAAAGTGATAGAAGTAGTTAATCTTTGTAAAAGCTTTGGTGAAAACAGCGTTCTTGATAATATCAGCACCACTATCAAAAAAGGTGAAAAGGTTGTTATTATCGGCCCGTCAGGCTCAGGCAAATCCACATTTCTCCGATGCCTCAACTGTATGGAAGACCCCACTTCAGGCAGCATAATCTTTAACGGAACAGATATTGCCGACGTTAAGGTTGATATCAATATTCACCGTCGTAATATCGGTATGGTATTCCAGCAATTTAACCTTTTTAACAACAAAACAGTTATAGAAAACATTATGCTCGCCCCTGTTTATGTCGGTAACAAAATGCGTAAGCAGACAGGTCTGAGCAAAAAAGAAATAAAAGCAAAAGCCCGTGAAGAAGCTATGGCTTTGCTTAAAAGAATAGGTCTTGAAGATAAGGCCGATGTTTACCCTTCCACTCTTTCAGGTGGTCAGAAACAGCGAGTTGCAATTGTCAGAGCGTTGGCAATGAACCCTGAAGTTATTCTTTTTGACGAACCTACTTCAGCCCTTGACCCTGAAATGGTCGGAGAAGTTCTCGATGTTATGCGTGATCTTGCTGATTCGGGAATGACAATGGTTATCGTCACTCACGAAATGGGCTTTGCAAGAGAAGTGGGAACAAGATTGTTTTTTATTGATGAAGGCAAAATTCTTGAAGACAGAAATCCGAAAGAGTTTTTTGAAGACCCCCACTCAGAAAGAGCTAAAGAATTTTTATCTAAAGTTTTATAACCGTGAATCGCATCTGTTGTTTCAGATGCGATTTTTTTAATATCTACTCACTTCACCTTATCATATATAAACGCAAAAAAAAATACCGACGGAAAACCGTCGGTATAAAAATCAATATTTGTCTTCAATATCTTCTTTTTTCTTTTTGCCCTTGCCTTTAGCTTCAAGACGAGCTTCTTTTTCTTTCTGCTGAGCAGCTTTTGCAGCTTCTCTTTCAGCGGCAAGTTTTTCGTTAGCGGTGTTATTCTGGCTGATCGACCAACGAGCAAATTTAAGCTTGTTTTTATCAGCGCCTGATTCGATAACGATAGAATTCTCTTTAACTGTAACAACACGGCCCATAATGGCGCCGATTGTTGTAACCTCATCGCCTACCTGGATGTTATCGCGCATAGCCTGCTCTTCTTTTTGCTTTTTCTTCTGGGGTCTGATCATCATGAAATACATGAGAACAACCATACCCACAAGATAGATCCACATCATCTTATTATCCATTTTTCAAACCTCCGAAAAAATATCTTTTTAAGTATAACCCAATAATGCATAATTTGCAAGTGTTTTTTTATATTTAACAATTGAGTAACAATTAAATTCTTGTATCAAGCAAATCAACATATTTATTTTTAAACTCTTCAAATGTTCCGTTATCGAGATTTTCTCTGATTTTTTCCATAAGAGTGTTATAAAACCAGAGGTTATGAGTCACACAAAGACGCATAGCAAGAACCTCTTTAGCTTTGAACAAATGACGGATATAAGCTTTTGAATGCTTCTGACAAGTAGGACATTGACAGCCTTCTTCAATGGGACTGTCATCTTTTTCATACTTGGCATTGTTGATATTGATAATTCCGTTCATAGTGAAAAGATGACCGTGACGGGCGTTACGGCTGGGCATTACACAGTCAAAAAGGTCAACTCCCCTGCTGACAGCTTCAAGGATATTACCGGGAGT
>JAZRME010000178.1:0-4055 GCA_045647325.1 Acutalibacteraceae bacterium
ACAACCATGACCATGCTAGAATTATCAACCGTTACGGTGATGTTAATTATCATAAAGAAAGCGGTAAAATGCTCGCAACAATGTGCTATATGCAGAGCGGTACTCCTTTCATTTACATGGGTCAGGAAATCGGTATGCTTAACATTGAGCTTGACAGCGTTGATAAATATAAAGATGTTCTTACATTCAACAACTATCATCTTGCTCAGAAGCTTCACTTAAGCGATAAGACCTTCCTTAAGATGTGTCATCGTTCAAGCCGTGAAAACTCAAGAACACCGATGCAGTGGAACAAAGAGAAAAACGCAGGTTTCACAACAGGCGAACCCTGGTTCTATGTTAACGATAACTATAAAAAAATCAATGTAGAGGATAACCTTAAAGATCCTGATTCAATTCTCAATTATTATAAAGAGATTATCAGACTCAGAAAAGAAAATCCCCTTCTTGTTTACGGTGATTATAAAGAGCATTATAAATCATCACGCAGCCTCTTTGTATATGAGAGAAATTATGAAGGCAAACGTGCTTTGGTTGTTTGCTCATTCAAAGAAAAAGGAGTTCAGTTCAAGGCTCCTAAAGGATTTGACCTTTCAAAGGGCAAACTTGTTCTTTGCAACTACAAAACAGCTGATGTAAAAGACAATGGCTTTGTAACAAGACCTTATGAAGCAAGAGTTTATCTTTTTGACTGATTTTTGATTACGGATGTGTGATGAATATGAGCTTAATAAAAAAAGCAGATTTTATCGTATCTAAAAAAAGTTACGGTAAAGTTTGTCCGTCATTTGCAAAAGAATTTACCGTGAAGGGTGCTGTTAAAAAAGCTACCCTTCAGGTGTCAGCTTTTGGTGTTTATAACGCTTATGTAAACGGTGAGAGGGTGGGGGATTATATCCTCGCCCCCGGTTGGACTGCTTATCAATCAAGATTGCAGTATCAGACATACGATATAACATCATCAATTAAAGAATCCAATTTTATCGAAATCAACCTTGGTTGGGGTTGGGCTATCAACAATCTTTCTATTTTTAATCTTATTCCGTGGAAACCTAATCCCGAGCAGCCCGTTCTGATAGCTGCCATTGAGATTGAATATGAAAACGGTGATGTTGATACAATTCTTACCGATAACTCGTGGAAAGTTTCAATGTCTGAGTTGCTTATGAGCCAGATTTATGATGGCGAAATAGTTGACGGAAGAATTGTAAACGAAAGAAATTGGGAGGATGTAAAAGTTTTCCCGTATCCCCGTGATATTCTCATTGAGCAGGAGGGTGAAATCATCAGAGAGATTGAAACCCTTGACGCTAAAGAGATTATTACCACTCCCAAAGGTGAAACGGTTATTGATTTCGGTCAGGAAATTACAGGTTATGTTGAGTTCACACCAAAAGGAAATTACGGTGATCTGATTCAGATTGATCATGCTGAAGTTCTTGACGCTCAGGGTAATTTCTACACCGAAAATCTTCGCACAGCGAAAGCTCAGATTACATATATCTGTGGTGAAAATGATAAAAAATATAAGCCTAATCATACATTCTACGGTTTTCGCTATATCCGTCTGACAAAATGGTCAGGCGAGATTGATAAAGATAACTTCAAGGCTATTGTTGTTCATTCAGATATGAAACGAACAGGCTATTTTGAATGTTCTGATCCGATGGTCAACAAGCTTTATTCAAATGTTATATGGGGTCAGCGCGGCAATTTCCTTGACGTGCCTACCGATTGCCCTCAGCGTGATGAACGCCTCGGATGGACCGGTGACGCAAACGTATTTTCTAAAACAGCCGCAATGAACTATGACGTTGAAAAGTTCTTTAAAAAGTGGCTTCGTGATCTGAGATGTGAGCAATTTTACAACGGCGCAGTTCCTTGTGTTGTTCCGAATGTGCTCAGAGATAATCCCAAAAACGATTTCTTCAGCTCATCTTATTGGGGTGACGCTGCTTGTGTAATTCCGTGGGAAATATATCTTGCTTATGGTGATAAGGAGTTCCTTAAAGACCAGTATTTCAGTATGCAGCGATATGTTGATTATATGAGAAAATCAGGTGAATGCGAATTCCTTCACGATGACCACTATCACTACAGCGACTGGATGGCTCTTGACGGTGTATATGATTGCCGTGATAATGGTATAGATAAAGATTATAAAATAATTCTTGCCACAGGCGCTTATGCCGGTTCGGTAGATATTCTTATCAAAGCGGGTAAAGTGCTTGGTATTGATGTCAGTGAATATGAAAAGCTTCACGAAAACATTGTTAAAACATATAATGAACGCTTTATTGTTGACGGTGACGTTAAATACAAAACACAGACACAGTATGTTATCGCTCTTTACTTCAATCTTGTTAAAGACAAGGCTCTTTATGCAAAGCGCCTTGCTGATTTGATAAAATCAAACGGTAATCACCTTACAACCGGATTTGTAGGCACAGCATATCTTATGCAGACACTTACAGATAACGGATATTCCGATGTTGCATATTCACTTCTTCTTCAGCAGGAATTCCCCTCATGGCTTTTCTCTGTAAGAATGGGCGCAACTACTATATGGGAACATTGGGACAGTGTCCGTGAAGACGGCACTATGTGGAGCACAGGAATGAACTCATTCAATCATTATGCTTACGGTGCTGTTGCAAGTTGGATGTATAACACAATGGGTGGTATCAATTATGATGAGAATAACCCTGCATATAATCGAATCATAATCAAACCCGTTCCCGATAAGCGTATTCAGTGGGTTAAAACTTCACTTGAAACAAGAAGCGGCTTGGTTAAGTCCTCCTGGCAGTATAACGGAGATAAGGTTACTTACAATATTTCAATTCCCGAAGGTGCTACGGCAACAATTATTCTTGACGAAGATGTTTACGAAGTTTCCGGAGGAGATTACGAATACACCAAATAAAAAAATCGGAGCAGTCAGCTGACTGCTCCGTAATTTTTTATCTGTTAACAAGAACATCTTTTTCGTATTTTTCAACCTCAGCGTACCAGCTTTCACCCTGAGGTGCACCGTTTCTCTGACAGAATTCGTTCCAGACATCTGCAAAGGGGTAAAATTTGTATTCTTCACTTAATGCGAGCATTTTTGTGAAGTTGCCGTCTTCCTGACATTTTTTAAGCTCATTGTGGGGAAGAAGCATAGCGAAAAGTAAAGCTTTTCTCATATTTCGTGTGCCGACAACCCAGGCTGCAATTCTGTTGATTGAAGCGTCAAAATAGTCAAGACCGATTATAACTTTATCAAGAGCGTCGCAACGGACAATTTCTTTTGCAATCTCTTTGAGTTCATCGTCAAAAATAACTACATGGTCGCTATCCCATCTCATAGGTCTTGTAACGTGAAGGGCAACTTTGTCAGCAAAAAGCAACATAGAGGGGATTTTGTCACTTACCATTTCTGTAGGATGATAGTGACCGTTGTCTAAAAGGCAGAGACAGTCATTTTTAGCCGCATAGTTCATATAAAACTCATGTGAGCCGACTGTGTAAGCCTCAACTCCGATGCCAAAAACCTTTGATTCTACAGTGTCAATAAGATAGTTTTTATCATATTTAACGCTGAGAATTTCATCAAGAGACTCTTTAAGGCGCTGACGAGGACCCATTCTGTCAGCAGGAATTTCTTTATATCCGTCAGGAATCCAGATGTTGTTGACACAGGTGATTCCCAATTCTTTACCAAAATATGCGCCGACTTCTCTCATAGCTTTGCAGTGGTCAATCCAGAATCTGCGGACTTTTTCATCAGGGTGAGAGAGTGTAAGACCGTCAGCAGCCATAGGGTGAGAAAAAAGAGTGGGGTTTATATCAAGGCCGATGTTGTTTTTCTTGGCAAATTCAACCCATTTTTCAAAATGTTTCGGCTCAAGCTTATCACGGTCAACAGGGGAGTCGGTTACAGCGTAAATAGCATGAAGATTGATTTTGTGTTTACCGGGGACCATTGAAAGAACTTTTTCAATGTCGGCCATAAGCTCTTGGGCGTTTCTTGCTTTGCCGGGGTAGTTGCCTGTTGCCATAATACCGCCGCT
>JAZRME010000179.1:0-3925 GCA_045647325.1 Acutalibacteraceae bacterium
CGAAAACCTCGCAGACGGTGTTTGCGCCGTTGATTTCGATATAAACCCTGCCTTCGGATTCGTTGTATGCGGGGATTGATTTTTCATACGTGCATTTGCCTCTCCAGTATTCGGAGCTTCCGCCGCCGCCCTGACCGTCGATGCCGTTCCAGGTATGGGGCAGGTTGACGGCTTCGGAAACGCCGCCCTTGGTGAATTTCCAGCCTTCGTTTATGTTGACGATTTTTCTCATATTCATTTTCCTTTCTTTTGTGGCTATACAAATATATTATAACATCATCTGTACACAAAAATCAAGGGTACGGAGATAAAACAAAAGCTCCGCCTGTAAAGACGGAGCAGATTTTATGCTTTTCAGTTTTTGAAATACTGGGGAAGGAAGTCCTTGTGAGCTTCCTTGAGCTCGTTGAAGCAGTTGACGGTCTTTTCCCAATCGCCGACAAGGGGATGAACAAGCAGACCTTTGATTGCGTAATCGTCATTGCCTGTGATTGCGGCTTTGACTGCATATTTTTCGTAAGTCTTGACAACTCTCATAAGACCAACGATGTGGTCATTGATTTTTTCTGTTACGGGAACGGGGGTTGCGCCGTCAGAACCGATAACTGCTGCGATTTCAACGATGTCGTCATCAGCCATAAAGGGCAGAGTGCCGTTATTCTTGATGTTAACAACGTGAACGTCACGCTTATCGTTTGCGATTGAATCGATGAGTGAAACCGCTGCAAGCGAATACTTGTGGCCGCCTCTCTTGTCGAGAAGTGCAGGCTTTGTTACGATTTCTGTGTTCTGATACATTTCAAGAAGCTGCTCTTCAATTTCCATACAAACTTCAGCTCTTGTCTTTTCATCAGTGCGCTGATGTTCAAGTTTTGCCTCACGGCAGTAGAAATACTGAAGATATGAGGAGGGGAGACCCTGAACTGATTTAAGGCATTCAATATCAAAGCCGTCATCTTTGATGTTAGCCATAACTTTAGGTGAAAAACCATCTTCAATAAGACCGGGAAGAAGTTCTTCGCCGTCTTTTTTAACTGAAGTAATCCAACTGAGGTGATTAAGACCGAGGTAGGTGATTTCGCTGTCTTCACCGGTAATCTCTTTAACGTCATCAATCATATCAATAGGTACATTACAAAGACCGATATTTTTAACATTAGTGTGGTTAAGAATAAACTCAGTAAGTATGCCTGAAGGGTTGGTGAAGTTGATAAGCCATGCATCAGGGCAAATTGCTTCAATTCTTTCACAAACATGTTTGATAACGGGGATTGTACGAAGAGCTTTGAAACAACCACCGATACCTGTTGTTTCCTGACCGATGAGACCGTATTTCTTGGGGATGCTTTCATCAAGATGACGTGCGGGAAGCTTACCTATACGCATCTGAGTAACAACGAAGTCAGCGCCCTGAAGAGCTGTATCAACATCATCAGTCATAACAACTTCACAGTCAACGCCTGCAGCTTCAAGCATACGTACGCAAAGATTTCCTACAATAGTTCTTTTGCGCTCGTCAATGTCCATAAATGAAACTTTTTTGAGCTTGAGTGAGTCTCTTGCTTTAAGAAAACCGTCGATAAGTTCGGGGCAATATGTACTACCTGAACCGATAACGGCAAGTGTAATTTCTTTCATACTTTATCTCTCCTTTGAATTATACGTACTGCTGGAAAATCCAGTTAACACAACCAACTACGGGTGGTTCTGAAAGTTTATTGAATTTCATGGGTCTGCCGCTCTTTTCAACGCAAAGCTCCATAAGTCTGTTAATATAAATTTCAGAAGGAAGCTTTGTGTGGATTGAGCCGGAAAGAACAACTTCAATAACGTCATCAGTGAAGTTAAGTTGTTTTGCGTGAGCAGCAATAAGTGAAGATCCTCTGTAAGCCATTTCTTCAATAACATCAAGAACCTTTTTATCGCCAAGTTTTGCAGCATCAAAGAAGAAGTCAATTAAGCGCATAATGAAAGTGTCAGCATCTTCTTCTTCAAATTCAGAAACCATACCAAGGAATTCTTCTCTGGTGGTGATGTTGTATTCATCGTAAAACATCTTTGTTAATGCTGTTTCGCCAAGGCCGAGATATACATCGTCATATATTGTTTTATATGCCATTGTAGCAATCCAATGACCGTTACCTTCGTCACCTGAAAATTCACCGAGACCGGCAAGTTGAAGCATTTTTCCGTCAGAGTCAATTGCGTTACAGCATGTGCCCGTACCTGCATTATAACCGATAGCGGCTGCTCCTGTTGAACCTGCTTTTACAACGATAAATCCGTCGTTATAAATTTCAAAATTTGTAAGACCGAAATCGCTGAGTCTTTTGCACATATCATCGTGCTGATATTGGTGATCGATACCTGCAAGACCCATAAGAGTAAAACTGATATCACTAAGTTTAACATTAGCTTCCATAAGCAGGGAATTGATACCGGCCCAAACAATTTTTGATGCCTGTTCCATTCCGCCTTCATAGTTTTCGTGATTGCTGCCGGGACCTTTTACCATAGCAACAATTTCTTTGTTTTCATTAAAGAGGGCATAAGCGGTTTTTGTTCCGCCGCCGTCAACACCGATGTAATATTTCATATTATTTTCCTTTCGTAAAAAGAATTCATTTTATTTTATAACAAACACCCGATTATGTCAACACTTAAACCTTATCTGCAGGATGAATATACCAATGCAGAGGGAACCATGAAGCCACATCTGAGGGGATATCATAAGTTTTGGCAGAGTAAAGTGAAAAGAATAAAGCGACTGCTTCATGATGGGTAAGCTCTAAAGGGTTTTTGATTTCATCGCTGAATGTTACTTCACCATTGTTAACGCATATTGTAAAACTCTCGTCTCTCTTATATCCGTGAATAAGAAATGACATTTCGCCATCACACATTTTTGTGTATGAAGCCTTGAGCTCAAAATAAGCTTTGACAAATCTTTTCCAGTTTAAAATTGTCAGAGAAGAACTGTGATTAAGTGAATGACTTTCTGCTATCTGAGACAAAAAGTCGATATACTCTTTTTCATACGCCGGGATTTCAAGACGTATTTCTTTCTTAGTGCTTAAAATTAATGCTGCAGCCAAAAGCTTTTTAAAGTTTTTGGTATCAATTGCCTTAATTTCAGTAATTGCACTCATATCATAAAGAAATACACAATATCCGACAGGAGTGTCACCGATTTTGAAAATATACGGTATCTGGCGCCATGAAATAAGGTAATCATAAAACTTATTCTCAGGTCTTAAAAATTTATCAGGGTTTGAACCGTAAAGCTCTTTGATAAATTCAATGCTCTCGGTGTCGCTTTCGTTGACCTTATGGGCAGTGAGCTCTGATTTATAATCCGAACCGTAAATATGCTTTAAATTAGGTGCGCTGAATATAAAATTATGAACATGACCTGCCGGTGCAAATGAAAAATAACCATATCTCTGTCGCTGACCGCCGAGAACAGAATAGTCGGCATCTCGGGCAATCAATCTGTCCATAGCCTGTTGCATACAATTTTGCATATATCCTTCGCCACGGCAGTTTTTATCAACAGCAACATTACCGATACCACCGCAAATAAGCTTGTTGCCCATAACCTCAACCCGGTCAAAATAAAGACCGACAGCCCCTTTCCATTGACCGTCAACGCTGACAATGAGGTTATCTTCGCAATGATTATATTCTTTTTTATAAAGCTTTGGAAGAAGAGATAAAAAGTTGCGTGGGTTTTCTTCTTCAGAAAAGAAAACATCATTTAAAAAATCAAGGCTGTGCTGATAATCTTTCTGATTACCAGGGCCTTCATAAAAATCTACCATATTTACCTCCGTTATTTTTTATAAAAGCTTAAAACAAATTCAATTTCTGTTTTAAGAGAGTCGATTGAATCAAGTTTTTCTTTCGACTTTTTATCTGTATGATA
>JAZRME010000180.1:0-4845 GCA_045647325.1 Acutalibacteraceae bacterium
AAATTGTACTCTTATTCACTTTTAACAAAAGAGTTGAAGGAAGTTTTTAACAGCAAAAGTTACATTGCAGAACTTGTTTACGCTAATGAAAATGATATTTATTTCACAGATTTGAAAGAAGATGACGTTGGAAATGTTTCGGATCGTTTTTCATACAAAACAGCTCACCTTTATAAATACAATATAAAAACGGGTGAGACTTTAGTTGTTATAGAAGATGTTGGTTCGGTTGAATATGCTAACGGAAATTTCGTGTATCAAAGTGAACATCATTCAAGTGACAATGTGAATTTTTGCTCCACACATATTTACAACATTGATAATGGAGAAATATATGATGTGGATAAATGCGCAAACTTCAGTTATGCAGATGATGAGCGTATTTATTATCTGACTTTGAGAGAATACGGTGATGAAGATTCATATTATGAAGATTACAATGCCGAAAGTTGTTCATTTAAAGGCAGTGACAAAAAGATTGTTTCTGATTTCAACTTTTTATCTGAAGATGTGTATTATCGGGTTTCTGTTGAAAAGGAAGCAGTTTACTTTCAATCATGGTCAGACGACATTGAAAAAGATTTTGAATACAATATGAGAACAGGTGAACTGAATGAGGTGGAAGGTTTTTACGAAAGTAAAGATGAATTTCTCATTAAGGAGACCGATAGCGGATCTTATATTAAAAAAATCGATGATGCCGGAAAAGGTGTCATCGAATTCAGAAAAAATGATATTGGAAAAAGTTTTTTATAGGAATAGTAGCAAAAACAATAGTCTGAATATTTCAGGTCCTGTGGTTCTCCACGGGATCTTTTACTTATATTTTAAGAAAAATTCGTCTTGCAAAAACTTTGTCGATATTATATAATTAAAAGCGTGATATTACATTGGGGTGGTGTATTTTTATGAAGATTGCAGTATGTGATGATGAAAGAGCAACACTTTGTGAAATAAATGGATTGATCAACAAGTATCGCGAAAAGTGTAAAACTGAGCTTGAAGTGGTATTTTTTAAACATTATTTTGAACTTAAAAACAGACTTAACGAATTTGATGTCTATTTTCTGGATTACAAAATGCCGGACATCGATGGACTTGAGTTTGCAAAAATTTTACATAAAAGATACGGTGAGAAGAAAACAATTGTCTTCATAACAGCATATCCTGAAATCGTTTATGATACCTTTGAAGTCAGAACCTTCAGATTTATGGTTAAGCCTATTGTTGAGGAAGAATTCTTCAAAGTAATGGATTCTGTTGTCAACCGTTACAATGCCCGTAAAAAGATATCGATAAAGAGCAATGGTGAAACGGTAAATATTGATATTGATGAAATTTACTACATAACTGTTTATGCGAAAGATATTTACATTCACCTGAAGGATCGTTCAATACTTTGTCACAAAACACTTGATTCGTTTGAAGAGGAATTGTCTGATTGCGGATTTTTCAGAACACATAGAGTTTTTCTTGTTAATATGGAAAAAATCAGATCGTTTGATTGCAAAAATGTTATTATGAAAAATGGTGACAAGTTGCAGATGAGCCCAAGAAGATATCCTCAATTCCATAGTTCCTATTTTGATGAATGATAAAGGTGGGGATGACCATTAACATCGTTTTTAATTTTACGCAGATAGCGTTATGCATTGTTTCGGTGATTTTGCTTCTGAATAAAGTTTTTGGTTATGATATTAAGGTAAAAAAATTACCGTTGATAATTGTGTCAATGATGTTTGCTGCGTTGACTGTTTTTGTTTCGTTGACTGTTTCAAACTCTGATGATATTGATTTGTTTACAGAGCTTTCAGGATTGTTTGGCAGCATAATATATTCGCATCTGTTCTTTAAACCTGAAACTAAGACTATCTTTTTGAAATTCGGTCTGGCAATTTGTGCTGTTTATGATTTTATTGTGTTGAGCATCTGCTCTATGTTTTCTGTTCAGTCTCTGATTATCAACAGGTTTACATATTGCTTGGTTTATTTAGCTATAGCGATTCTTGCTGTTGTGGCAGGCAGATATCTTAAAGGCAGAATACCTGAGGGATTTCTCAACAGCATTCCGACAATGATGTATGTTGTGATTTTCTTTGCCTCTCTTTCTGCTTTTTATGATATTACATCACTTATCGACTCAGCTTACTCTGCAAGTATAGCAAGTGCAATCAGATTGATTTTGTCGGCGTTGGTTTGTTTTTGTATTGTCAATGTCGCCTTCAGATATTCGGATTTAATCGGTCGTCAGCGTGAGGCAGAGCTTCAGCTGGAGATGGAATTGAAGCATTATGAAGAGATGACTCGTAAAAACCGTGAAATCCGTTCGTTCCGACATGATTACAAAAACAATCTCACGTCATTACGCTTTTTGATTGAAACCAACAGTAATCAGGAAGCTCTTGAATATATCGATAATCTCAACGCTCCGCTTGAAAAAACAAGAAACAAGTTTGTAACAGGCAATTATCTTGCAGATGCAATTCTTGGTGAAAAATCAAATCAGGCAGAGCTGCAGGATATAACGCTTGATTTTAACGGAACCATTCCTCAGACAGGTATCACCAATAACGATTTGTGTACCATTATAACCAATGGTCTTGATAATGCTGTAAGAGGTTGTGAAGGCTGCACACCGTGTAACATAAGAGTTGAATCTCGAATAAAAGGCAACTGGTTTAATTTTGTTATAAAAAATCCTGTAAAAAATAAGGTTCAGATAAAAAACAACGCAGTTAAAACATCCAAGTCTGATAAAGAAAATCACGGCTTCGGCTTGGAAAACATCAAGCGTGTTGCAAAAAAATATGACGGTAGAGTTGAGCTCGCCTGCGATGATATTGAATTCACATTAAAAGTTTTTATGATGTTGGAGGGTGTGTAAGTTGAAAAAAGGAATGAAAAAGGCGCTATCAATATTGCTTGTGATGTTGATTACATTGTCTGTTGCACCTGTAGGTGCATTCACGGTCAATGCTGCCGATATTGATTACCTTACATACAAAATAGAAAACGGAGAAGCTACCATAACCGCTTGCAGCACTGAAGCGGCCGGTGAAATTACCATCCCCGATGAAATTGACGGAGCGAAAGTTACCAGAATCGGGAATAGTGCTTTTCGTGAGTGCTCGTTGTTACAGAAGGTTAATATTCCGGAAACAGTAACAACTATCGGTATGCAGGCTTTTAATGGTTGCACTTTTGAGGAAATTACGCTTCCTGACAGTGTAACAAAAATCAGTGATGGTTTGTTTATGTATTGCTCCTCTTTGAAGAAAGTTAATCTTCCTGAAAACTTGCTTTCAATCGGTTACCAGGTTTTTTATGATTGTATCAATCTGACTGAAATTGATATACCGGAAACAGTAACTTCAATCGGCATGCAGACTTTTTACGGATGCGAAAGCCTGGTAAGTGTCAAAATTCCAGATGGCGTAACAGTGTTGAGTAATCGTTTGTTTGGCGATTGTACCTCTTTAGAAACGGTTTCTCTTCCTCAAAATCTAACTTCTATTGGAAATTATGCTTTTGCAGATTGTTCACAATTATCTGAAATCAATATTCCCCAAACGGTCACAAGCATAGGTGGATCTGCGTTTTCTGATTGTGACGCCTTGCTGAATGTGAATGTTCCTGACGGAGTGACTCAGATAAGTGACTATCTGTTTTATAATTGTTCTTCTCTTCAAAGTGTAGTGCTGCCCGAGACTATAACTTCGGTGGGGGCTTATGCATTCTTCAACAGTACTTTGGATGATGTGTTCTATTACGGCTCAGAAGAGCAATGGAGCAATATAACTGTTTCATCAAATAACGGACCGCTTAAATCTGCGACTATCCACTTTAACTATCTTCCCAACACCGGGTCTTGCGGTGATGGTGTAACATGGAACTATTACGAAGACACCAAAACTCTTGCAGTTATCGGTGAGGGAGCTATGTATGACTACGCTTCATCCGAGGATTGTGAATGGTATTTGTTAAAAGATGAAATCGAGCTTGTTATCGTCAGCGAAAAGGTTTCATCCGTTGGCACAAATGCATTTAACGGCTATCCTAAGCTCAAGGAGGTATGTCTTGATACTGATGTTACGGCAGTGGGTGAAAAAGCTTTTGCAAATTGCTCCAAACTTTCTCTTGTTTCGTCAACTGCATCAGATTTAAGTTTTGACACAAATGCCTTTGAGGGTTGCAACAAGCGTATAACCTTTGTCAGTTATTCTTCCAATAAAGGTATTATTGATAGCGTAGAGCCTTCAGATCTGATTTCTGTCAACTTTGATTCAACAGAGAAAACTCTGAGGTTTAATGGCGAACTCACTGTTTATGGCGATTTGAATTATGAGTTTCTTAACAGATTTGTATCAGAAAGTAATGATGTGGAATACATTGTGTTTTCAAAAATTGTTTTTTATGGCGTGGAGCCTGAAATTATGGACTTTGAAGACATAGAAAATTTTATTCCGGGTCAATATCTTACTTTCACCAATCTTTGTATTAGCCTCAAAGCAATTAAAGACGGAGCAAGTGAAACCATAACATTTACAGAAATGATAGACCTCCTCGAAAACGGAGAATATGATGCTTTTATTTTCGAAATAATTTCTGAAGAAGAAAACGAAGATATAATTGTTGAGCCGACATGGAAAGAAAGCATTGATAATTTTATTGATGATGTTAATAATTTTGTTGATGATTTTGTTGATGATTTCATGGGTGGCTTTGTTGAGGATGTTGTGAAAGCTACATCGAAGCTTATAAACTTTATTTCAAAACTTTTTAAAAGAAAATAGCAAATCGCACCCCGATTTGAGTCAAAAAGACTTGAACCGGGGTGCTTCTTTT
>JAZRME010000181.1:0-4265 GCA_045647325.1 Acutalibacteraceae bacterium
AAGGTCGTTACTGCCTGCGCAGCTATTCCGCAGAAATGGGATTCAAAGCGTGTTGCAGCCTGGGCAGAGATTTATACTAAAGCATTTAAACAGTAATTTTATAAAAGGAGAAATTTATGCGACATGCCATTGATTTCAAGGCGAAAGCACATATTTTTAAGAACACTGCATTTATGCTCAAATGCGGTCTTAAAAGTGCGCCCGTTGCAATGATAATAATTTATCTTGCATACATTGCCGAAAACGTTTATTACGCCGTGGTTTTCAATGTTATGTTTCTCGAAACAGCTCTTTCAATCATTGAGGGCGGAAGAAGCTTTAAGGAGTTTGCAATTAAAATCGGTCTGATTGTTTTCGGCAAGGTTGCCGTTGACCTGTTTTCTTACATTGCTTTCCATCCTGTCAGAGAAAGATTTGAAATCAAATGCGAGGCTTACATAAACGATATGATTTTCCGAAAGGCTCAGCAGGTTGAGCTGGGTTGCTACGAAAATCCCGATTTCTTTGATAACTACAACCGCGCCACCTGGGTTGTTGAAAAGCAGGGCTTCAAGCGAATTATTGAAGGCTCAGCGTGGACCCTCGGTTCGGTTATCAGCATTATTTTTCTCGTAATTTATCTTTACAACATTGACCCGTGGCTTGTTTTTGTTATTCTCTGCCCGATTATTGTTATGTATTTCAGAGTTAAGAAAAACAATGTGGATTATGCAAAAGAAAAGGCAATGACCCCCTTTGAAAGACAGAAGGACTACACCAAAAGAACCGTTCTTTTAAAGGATTTTGCAAAAGAAATCAAAACTACCAGCATTTTCAATGTTGTTAAACGCCGTTTCAGTGAGGCAATCAAGCAGAATATTGCGCTAATTAAAAAATACGGCATCAGAATTGCTGTTCTCGAAGTTGCCAGTGACTTTTTTGGTGAGGTTATTCCCATTGCAGGCGGCTTTGCTTACGGCTGCTACCGACTGATTGTGCTTGAAAACATTGAAATCGCCACATTCTCTGTTCTTATTTCGGCAATCACCAACTGCAGAAACAAGCTCAATCAGCTTGCCTACTACTTCACAATGCAGCAAAAGCACTGCCTGTGGGTGCAGAATCTCAGAGAATTTCTCGATTATGAGCCCAAAATCATCGGCGGTGAAAAAATCCCCGGAGAGTTTGAAAGCCTTGAATTCAGAAATGTATCCTTCCATTACAGCGGAAATGATAAAAACTCCCTTACCGATGTTTCATTCAAAATCAACCGTGGTGAAAGCATTGCCGTTGTCGGCCACAACGGCGCAGGCAAAACCACGCTTTCAAAGCTGATGATGCGCCTTTATGATGTTGACGAAGGTGCAATTCTTTATAACGGTATTAACATCAAAGAATATGATGTGTTAAAATACCGTGAAAAATTTGCCAGCGTTTTTCAGGATTACAGGATTTTTGCAATGACCGTTGCAGAAAATGTGCTTATTGAAGAAACTGACGAAAACAACATCAAAAGAGCAACCTCCGCACTTAAACAAAGCGGTGTTTACTCCAAAATTGAAACCCTTCCCCAAAAAGAAAACACCATCCTTACAAGAGAATTCGACGAGGAGGGTGCACTGCTTTCCGGCGGTGAAAGCCAGAAGGTTACCATTGCGAGAATGTTTGCAAAAGAGTTTGACATTGCCATTCTCGACGAGCCTTCCTCTGCCCTTGACCCCGTTGCAGAATCAAAAATGTATGACAACCTTATGGAAGGCACCAAAGACAAAACAGTTATTTATATTTCACACCGTCTTTCAAGCGCCACAAGAAGTGACAACATTCTTGTTTTTGAAAAAGGTCATCTTATTGAAAACGGCACTCACGAAGATCTGATGAATCTTCAGGGTGAATATTGCAATATGTTTACCCTTCAGGCATCAGGATACAGAGAGGAGGGTGACAACAATGAAGAATAAAAAAGTTGAACGTGCTCACAGCATCAGAAACTATTGGTTTATGATTAAGTTTGTGTCCAAGCATTCCCCGTGGATTCTCCCCACTCTTATTCTCATTGATATGGTTTCCACTCTTCCCTGGGTTTTGTCTAATGTTGTGCTTCTTAAATACATCATCGACGTTGTCACCGAGGGGCAGGACCTTTACAGAATCGCAATTGCCTGCATCATTTTTGCCTCCACGGTTATTATAGGCAATTTCATAAACACCATAGTTTACGAAATTGCTTTGCCCGTTCAAAAAGAAAAGCTGCAGCACAAGATTTATTCTCTGATTTATGAAAAAGCATCAAGAATGGATTTTGAGGCTTATGATAACCCTGATTTTTACAACGACTTTGTGCTTGCTATGAACACAATGGGGGAACGAGTTGAAGGTGTTCTCAACAGCACACGCGACCTTGTGGTTGAACTGATTTCAATCATTTCAATCACGGCCGTTATTCTCACCATTGACCCGATGTGCTTCATTTTTATTGCCGTTTGTGTTGGCATTATGGTGCCTATCGGCAGACTAATTGCAAAGGTAAATGTAAGCAAAAAAGAGGCTATGACTCCCCTTGACAGAAAAAATCTTTATTTTTCCCGTGTTTTCTATTTGCAGGATTATGCCAAAGAGCTGCGCCTTAACCCTGCAGGTGAAATGATTGAACGCAGATATAAAAAGAATGTGGTTGACCGACTTTTCACAATTGCGCCTTATCTTAAAAGGCAGTGGCAGTTATATTTCTGCCAGGAAAGTCTGCCTCTTTCCATTCTTATCTGTTTTGGCGTTACCCTTTATATGGGCTACCGCACAATCGTTACCAAGGATGTTGGTCTCGGCAGCTTTGCAGCCACATTCAACGGCGTAAGCGCCGTAAGTAACAGCGTTTTTGCTCTGACAAGCTGGTTTGCCGTTACCTTCAGAGAGAACGGACTTTATGTTGAAAAGTTCAAAAGATTTATGTCTGCCGAAGAAAAAATCAAAGACGGCGATATAACCAAAAAATTCAAAAAACCGCCTGTTATCAAGCTTGATAATGTTTCCTTCACCTACCCCGGCAATGATAAGCCGACGCTCAAAAACATCAACCTTGAAATCAAGCCTTATCAGAAAATAGCTCTCGTTGGTTACAACGGCGCAGGAAAAACCACTCTCACCAACCTGATTCTCCGCCTTTATGATGTAACCGATGGCGCCATCACAGTTGACGGTATGAACATCAAGGATTGGAACATCCGCTCATATCACGAAAACTTTGCCGCTGTTTTTCAGGATTTTTCACTTTTCGGTGCAACCTTGGGAGAAAACGTTGCAATGAAAGAAGATCCCGATGCAGAAAAGGTTATGGCAGCGCTTAAGGAAAGCAGCTTCAATAAAGAGTTGCCAAACGGCGCTGACTCAATTCTTCTCAGAGAGTTTGATGAAAACGGTGTTTCTCTTTCTGGCGGTGAGGCTCAGAAAATTGCTGTTGCCCGTGCTTTCTACAAGGATTGCTCCTTTGCCATTCTTGACGAACCAAGCGCAAACCTCGACCCCGTTTCGGAATATGCGCTTAACGAGGCAATGAGCCGCGCTGCAGAGGATAAAACAGTTATTTTCATATCTCACCGACTTTCCACCACGGTTATGGCAGACGTGATTTATATGCTTGAAAACGGTGAAATTGTTGAAAGCGGAACTCACGAAGAGCTTATGGCTAAAAACGGAAAGTATGCATATATGTTCAACCTTCAGGCAGAAAAATATAAAGAAGAAACATAAAAAACCGGGCATTCTCCAAAAGAGAATGCCCGTTATCTTTTTGTTTAGTTTTTGGCTTTGAGACCATTTTTTGCCCACCAGAGAAGCGAAACCGCAGCAGAAGCAATAACAAGAATATTATGTACGTTTCCTGCTTCAACGTAGTTTCTGTCTTCCGGAATTGCAAGGAACATATATGTGACTACCATAAACACAATCAGAACAGGGAAAAGGATTTTCGAATAAGCAGTCATATCTGCCTCTTCAGCTTTAAAGCCAAGCTTTTTAACAATCACCGCAATCACTGCAGCTGCAACAAGCACAGCACCGATGATGAATGCAATCTGATAATCGGAATCGTCATATCTTTCAAGAATAGGACGAACAATGTTTACACCGATGAGGAACACATAACCCATAATGAAGCTGAGGATTGTTGTGGGCTTTTCGGGAATTTTTGAGAAAGTGATTTCAGGCACATCCTCTTCCTTTTTGAGTCCGAGAACAAACGCTGTGATAATTCCGCCTGCAATGAAGCCTGTGAAATATTCCCAGCATGA
>JAZRME010000182.1:0-2196 GCA_045647325.1 Acutalibacteraceae bacterium
CCCCTAAAAGCTCAGACTACTCCCCTGTTTCACCAAGCGAAGCTCCGTCAGACAACAACAAAAAAAGTGATAAAGACGTTATCATCCTCACAGATGAGACCGACAGCGAGTCAAATCTGAGCAAGATGATCAACCGTTTCAGAAATGTTTTTGAATATAACACAAGAGTTGTCAATATTTCTGAATATCCTCTTGCAGGCGGATGTCTCGGTTGTTTCCGTTGCGCTGTAAGTGAAAAATGCGTTTATAAAGATAACTTTGATTCATTTTTGCGAGATAATATTCAAAAAGCTGATGCTATCGTTTATGCATTTAAAATATCTGACCACTCAATGGGTTCAAGATTTAAAATGTATGACGACCGAAACTTTTGTAACGGTCACAGAACGGTAACTGTGGGTATGCCTGTCGGTTATCTTGTTTCGGGCAATTATTCTGACGAAAACAATCTTCGCTCCGTTATTGAGGCAAGGTGTGAAACGGGTGGAAACTTCTTGTCGGGCGTTGCAACTGATGAGGCTGACACTGATATTCAGATTGACGATATGGCAAAGATGCTTTCATTCGCCCTTGAAACCCGTCACACTGCTCCGCAGAATTTCTGGGGTGTCGGCGGAATGAAAATTTTTCGTGATCTGATTTATCAGATGAGAGGTATGATGAGAGCCGACCACAAGTTTTATAAAAAACAGGGAATATATGACTTCCCTCAGAAAAACAAGGGCAAGGCAATGCTTATGTACGCTGTAGGTGCGATGCTTTCTAACGAAAAAATACTCTCTAAAATGGGCAACAGAATGAACGAGGGTATGCTTATGCCGTACCAACAAATTCTTAAAAAAACAGACTCTCAGAAAGATTTTAAATAAGACACAAAAATGCTGACAGAAAAAAATCTGTCAGCATTTTAATTATTTTTTGAAGCCACCGTTTAATGTGATAGTGTTGACCATAACAACTGATGTTGTGTCAACTGCCGTTCCGAAGGCTTTGTAATTATTCATCTGAATGTCAACTGTATATTGCCAGGTGCCGTTAATGATTTTTCCTTCACTATTAACTACAACCTTAACAGTCGGCTTGGTGTAATAAATTTTTGTGTCTTTCTCTGAGAGTTCAAGAGGAATACCGAGATCATCTAACTGCTTTGTGACAACCGAAATATCGCCGACAGCAGTGATCGCATGACCGACAGAGCCTGAAAGCGCATCATCACAGGCGCCGGAGGTCTGATTTTTCATAGTCATTTCAATAACAGTATTAACACCTGACTTGTAAGCTTTAGCAGATTTAACATCTGCCGCAGAGAGATTTTTAAAACCTCCGGTTATACCATCAACCTCTTCAGAATTATTAGCAAGAAGCTTTGACATTCTGGGTGTGATAAAATCAAACAAGCCTTCATATTCACCGTTATTGACAGAGATTTTTTCGAGTTCAATGTTTCGTTGAGATTTAACCGCAGGATTTGTTTTAACAGCAGCCGCTTTATAAAAATCAACTATCTCTTTAACTGACCAGGAAGCAGGACCTTTGTCAACTTTCTGAGTTGTGGCTGCTGTGGTGGTTTCTACTGTTTCTTGCAAAACAGAGGTTGTATTATCATCAGAAACGGCAGTAGTTGTTGAAGTAACTGTTTCATCCTCAGAAAGCGGAGTTGAAGAATGCTCATTATCATAAACATCAGTAACATTATCAGCAAGAGAATCGCTGTTATTCTCAGTTGAATCAGCATCATCAGCGTTATTACTCTGACAAGCCGACATCATAACAAGAAACAACACACACATAAAAATTGAAACTAATCTTTTAGCTAACATAATTCACCACTCCGAATAATTTATAATGTTATAATATCAACGGCAGAGTTTTTTGTCAATTAATGTTTTAGAATTATAATCATAATTTTTGATTAAAATTCAATAATTTTAGATATACATTTAAAAAATATAAAAATCGTATTGACATTTGATTTCACTTTGTTATAATGCAGGCAAACAGAAAACTATTTCATTTAATTAAATGAGAGGTGATATATTTGAAAATAATGACAAACAAGCCGATACCTCAGCAATATCAGGCGCAGCTTGACACGATTTCTCAAAAAAAGGAGTGTCAGTTTATAATTGTCGGTGACCTTAATCTTAAAGGCAAATACGCTCAATCAATGATGGTCTTTACCGATAATAAGGTTAT
>JAZRME010000183.1:0-2175 GCA_045647325.1 Acutalibacteraceae bacterium
CGACAGCTTCGCTTCAGGTCTTGTTTACGGATTAATGGAGCTCGGCGATGCTCAGAAGGCTGTAAATTACGGCGTTGCTCATGGTGCATTGGCTATGACTACTCCCGGTGACACTTCTATGGCTTCAAAATCAGAAGTTGAAAGAATTGTCGGCGGAGCAGGTGCCAGAGTTCAGCGTTAAAGTTATTAATATGTTTAATTCAGAAGGGATTTGATTTTATGGATAAAGAACAGATTTTAACCAGAATACAAGATTGCGGTATTGTTGCAGTTGTAAGAGCAGAAACAACTGATGAAGCTGAGAGAATAGTTGATGCCTGTATGGAAGGCGGAGTTGCTGCTATTGAGCTTACTTTCACTGTTCCTCATGCAGATAAAGTTATAGAGGCTCTTGCCAAAAAATACAGTCCTGAGGATATTATTCTCGGTGCAGGTACTGTTATGGATGCTCCTACAGCAAGAATTGCGATGCTCAGCGGCGCAAATTACATTGTAAGTCCGTATTTTGACCCTGAAACTGTAAAAATGTGCAATCGTTACAGAACAGCTGTTATGCCCGGAATTATGACTGTTCGTGAAGGTGTTCTGGCTATGGAAGCCGGCGCTGATATACTCAAGGTATTTCCCGGTGACTTGTATGGTCCGAAAATCATTAAAGATATCAAAGGACCCATTCCTTATGCAAAAATGATGCCCACCGGCGGTGTTACTGCAGAAAATGTAGGAGAATGGATAAGAGCAGGTGCTGTTGCAGTAGGTGCAGGCGGTTCTCTTACTGCAGGTGCTAAAACAGGTGATTATGCTTTGATTACTGAAACAGCAAAGAAATTTGTTGCTAATATCAAAGAGGCAAGAGCAAAATTATAATTTATTGAAAGGTAAAAATTATGTTCGTTGATATAGCGAAAATTAAAATAAAAGCGGGTGACGGAGGCAATGGTGCTGTTGCCTTTCACCGTGAAAAATATGTAGCTTCCGGTGGTCCTGATGGTGGTGACGGAGGAAAGGGTGGAGATATCGTCTTTAAAGTTGACGATAATCTTGCGACTCTTGCTGATTTTCGCTATAAGCGAAAATATAAAGCCCCTAACGGTATGCCGGGCTCAACAGGTAAGAGACACGGCAGAAAGGGCGAAGATCTTGTGATACTTGTGCCTCGCGGAACCGTTATACGTGAAATCAACAGCGGTAAAGTTATGGCGGATATGTCGGATGACGATGTTTTCATCGCAGCCAAAGGCGGTAAAGGAGGATGGGGAAATCCTCATTTCGCTACTGCAACACGTCAGGCTCCTAATTTTGCCAAAAACGGTGCGCCCGGTGAAGAATGGGAAGTTTCACTTGAACTTAAGCTTCTTGCTGATGTTGGTCTTTTAGGCTTTCCGAATGTCGGTAAATCAACTTTTATTTCTGTTGTAAGTCAGGCAAAACCCATTATTGCTGATTATCATTTTACTACTCTTACTCCTGTTTTAGGTGTAATAAGTCTTGGTGAAGGCAACTCTTTTGTTATGGCTGATATACCCGGTCTTATTGAGGGCGCAAGTGAAGGTGTCGGCCTTGGTCATGAATTTCTCAAGCATGTTGAAAGATGCCGTCTCCTTGTTCATATTGTTGATGCTGCCGGTAGCGAAGGCAGAGATCCGATAGAAGATTTTGAAAAAATCAATAATGAACTTGTTAAGTTTAATCCTGAACTTGCAGAAAGAGAGCAGATTGTTGTAGGTAATAAGATTGACCTGGCAAGTGATGAACAGCTTGAGAGACTTGAAAAATATTTTACCGAAAACGGATATCAGTATTTCACAATGTGCGCTCCGATTGTCGAGGGTACAAAAGAGATTATAAATGCTGTTGCAGCTAAACTTGCAACGCTTCCTCCGATTAAGAGATTTGAAAAAGAAGAAATTCCTGCCGAATTTATAGAAAAGAATAATAATGGTAAATTCAATATTATTGTCGATGACGATGTGTATTATGTTGAGGCTGAATGGCTTCTGAAAATTCTTTTAAGAACAGATCTTGATGACTATGAATCTCTTCAATATTTTCAGAGAGTGCTTCAGTCAACAGGTATTATTGATGCTCTTGTTGAAAAAGGAATTCAGGAGGGCGATACTGTTTCGATTTATGATTTAGAGTTTGATTTTGTTCCTAAGTCGGAGGCCAAGCGGT
>JAZRME010000184.1:0-8808 GCA_045647325.1 Acutalibacteraceae bacterium
CGCTTGTAAATTTGTGTTAAAAGGTGTATAATCTTGTCGGTGATTATATGAACAGGTATTTTATATTTTTCGCTGTTATTGCTGCAGCTTTGGCAATAGCGCTTTTTATTGTTAACAAAATTAAAAAATCTCAACTGCTCGGCAACATCTGTTTTATCTGTGTTGTCATTGTGGGGCTGATGGTCGGGTGCGTCGCGCTCGAAGTTGAAAAACTTTTTGAAAAAGAAGTTTCTACAGACTATCACCCTGTAACAACCTACGCTTCTACAACCCAACGGAATAATGGTCGCCCGGTTAAAAATCGGACAACAACCCCCACAACCTCGCCCTCCACCGGAAATCACGCTGACACAAACATAGTTTATATCACCCGAAACGGTAAAAAATATCATTTATCTTATACCTGTGGGGGCAACGAATATTACGAATGCACTCTCACTCAAGCTCTTGACAGAGGACTTGAGCCTTGTAAACGATGCGCTCAATAGCAACAAAAAAGCCACTCTTAAGAGTGGCTTAATTTTATGCATTCACTTCGGTATTTTCTTTTTTAGTCATAAACTCATCATGATGAGCCATAACCAAATCAAGAGTAACTTTACCGTTACCGTATTTTTCAACAAACTCTTCATAAAGCATATGCTCTTTACCGATATAGCAGGGAGTATATTCAACCTTAACAAGACCCTTGACTTTAATAGCAATATTAAGAGCAAGAACAAGAGCAAACATACCTGCTACAACATAAATACCAAATTCAACTGAACCTGACATAAAACCGGGAAGAACTTCATTCATAGCGTCAACAAACATGTTAAACAAAACTGAAGCGCCGATTGAAAAAATCATACCAAGAACTGAGAAGGTAACATTTCTTCCGAAACCTCTCTTTGAGCAAGAAAGGAAGCTGAAAATAAGCTGGAACAATGCAATAACAAGAGCAAGAGCTACACATACAACTGCACCGGCAAAGAAGATGGTTGAGTTGCCTACGATAGGTGAACCGACAAGACCGATTACACCAAAATCAAACTCCATAAGAGTTGTGACAAGGTTGATAGCTGTGTATGTTGTGTCTCTTTCAAAATAAGGACCTGAAGCTGAAAGACTTGCAAGAGGAAGAAGGAATGAAGCAATAACAAGAACAAGAAGAACAATTCTTACAATTGCCCAAGGGCTGCCAACCATAGCTGCCTTTGCTCTGTCCATCATTTTCTGAGTGCGTGAATGCTCAATTTCAGCGTTAAGAGCATCGACCTCAAGTCTTTCTTCAATTCTGTAATACAAAAGATTAGTTCCGCAACCCGGACAAGTGGGTTTAAGGTCTGTAAGCTTTAATTTTCTGTTACACTTAGGACATAATGATGCCATTTTAGTGCCTCCTTTTTGGATTACAAATGGTTACTTTAGTATTTTAACATAAAAATTTTGATAAATCAAGAAAATTTATGCAAATTTTAAATAAATCCACCGTCAACGCCTAAAACCTGACCTGTTATAAAGGATGATTGGTCATCAGCCAGAAACAAAACAGCCCGGGCAACATCTTGCGGAGTACCTATCCTGCCCACGGGGGTCTCGTCACAAAGGCATTCAATCGCCTCGGCATCAAGATTTTTATTCATCGGTGTGTCGATAAGACCGGGGGCAATACAGTTAACCGTTATTCCCGAAGGGCCGACTTCTTTGGCAAGAGCTTTTGTCATACCTATCACAGCTGCCTTTGAAGCTGAATAATGAACCTCACAAGAAGCGCCGCACACACCCCACATTGATGAGATGTTGATAACCCTGCCCCATTTGTCGTGAATCATCAACGGCAACACGGCACGGCAACAGTTAAAAACACTTTTTACATTAACATCAAACATTTTATCAAAGTCTTCATCTGAAATATCAGTAAAAAGCTTTTGCTGAGCGATACCTGCGTTATTGACCAGAATATACCTGCCGCCAAAAGTTTCTTTTGCAAAATCGACAAGACTTTTTACCTGAGCCGATGATGAAACATCAGCCTTAAATGTCGCCACCCGACACCCCTGCGATAAAAGTTTTGTTTCAAGAGCTTTTGCGCTGTCAGCTGAATTATTATAGCCAATAATCACATTATAACCTTTACAGGCAAACGCCTCGGCAACGGCTGAGCCAATACCTGACGAGGCGCCCGTAACAATAACAGTTTTATTCATAATCACATTAATGTATCAAAGTCAACCTTGCGAAGACCAACAGGAATTTTGAACATATTTTTATCAACTGAGCCTTTGAAGCTGTTAATGATAAATACACTTATGTTGTCGCCGTCAATAACTTCCCAACGTTTCCACTCTTCTTTTTCGTTGAAATAATATTTAACGGTTTTGCCGTCAGATGTCTTATATTCTTCACAAGTGTAAGTAACTTTTCCGTCTTCAACCTTAGTGCTTTTAACATAAGTTGATTTAGCTGTAAGATCGCCTGAGGGACTTGAAATATCTTCACTTGTTTCGCTGTCAACTTCAGAATACATACCAAACATAGGAATTACAAGGTAATATTTACCTTTTTCACTAAATACTCTTGCACTGATTTTAAGTGAACCCATAGCCATCTCTAATGAAGCAGAATATTCTTCACCGTTGATGCACATAACCATGGGCATCTCAACATCCTGAGCGATGATAGTTGTGTCAATAGTATATTTTTTGCTTTTGATTACAGGGTCGATAACTTTTGATTTAAGACCTGTTTTGCCGGTTTTATCGCCTTCCTCAAGAAGGTCTTCTTTATCGCTGCTTTCAAGTGAACCTGTAAGACCGCCTGAAGATGAGTTGCTACCTGAACCTGAACCGGTTGTTGAGTTTGTCATCTCTTCAAGAACTTTGTTAAAATCAATCTGAGTTGTTACAAGGCTACCGTCTTTATTAGTGATATTTTCACCGTTTTTATCAGTAGCATAAACCTCAAAATCAACTTCAGCCTCTGATGAATCACCGGCTTTTGTTGTTGTGGTTGTTGTGACTTTCTGACCGTTTTCTTCAGTAACAAGCTCACCGGCTTCGTCTGTCACATATTCCTGTGTGTTACCCTGAGCGTCAACGTATGTATAGTCATCAAGAGCTGTATCGTCTTTAACCATACTGCAAGCGCAAAAGCTCACAGCTATCATAATTGTTGACAAAATCAAACATAAACTTTTTTTCATCATCTGCACACCTTTCGGTTATTTTTTCATGCTAATAGGTTACAATATTTCGGCAATAAAATCAAGTCCAATATGTGGATTTAATATAAACAATTTGTGACTAAATCAATATTTTTAAAATTTAACCCGAAAACTATTGCAAAACAATGTGTGTTTTATTATAATATAGCCTGATATTGCTGGTATGGCTCAGTTGGTAGAGCAGCTCATTCGTAATGAGCAGGTCGTCGGTTCGAGTCCGACTACCAGCTCCAGAATCCCTTTTGCATTCAGCAATAGGGATTTTACTTTTTACCTCCTATCTCTTCATTATTCCCTCATAAAAATCAAGGACGGGATTTTTGGAAAGAAAGAAGTAATAAGTTTTTTGTGATGCTATAATCAACTTGTTAAATAAGGATTGAGAGGGTTTATAATGAAAGAAATTATTCTTAGTGCTGATGGCGATAGTGTTGTTTATTTAGTTCCGGACGAAGTAGCTGATAATTTGAGAAAACATTGTATTTTTTTCGCTGATAAATGGATAAAAAGAAGTCCAAACGATAAGAAATTCAAAATAAATGGAGTATGGTGTTTTAACGAAGAGAATTTTATTGATTATCTGAACGAGGTAGCGTTTCCGGAACAGAAGTCAGTATTTGTAAAAAATCTTGGTTGGACAGATATTGGAGAAAATCTCCCTGAAGAATATAGAAATCATCCTTATTTTAATTTTTGACAAAACAAGCTATAAATATAAAAAACGGTGAGCTGATCGCTCACCGTTAAACTTTATTTTGTGGGTGCATCCCAATTCATTGAGTATGTCTCAGTTGAAGAATAGTTGAATGAGAGAGGAACTGTGCCGACCTCAGCAAGAGTGTTCTGACCGGTAATCTCTGTTGTAACTTCAACGCTCCTTTCAAGGCGAAGCTCTTCGATTCTGTCAGTTTCTTTTGAAATAACAGCTCTGATTGTGCCGATCTGATACTGAGCGTCATAGCTCTCAACTGTGAAATAAGCAGAAGCTTTTTTCATTTCAGCGAGAATGTCTTCGTCTTTAGAAATCTTATAGATTTTGCCGAAAACGCTGTCATCCTGATTGGGGTTTGACTCATCCCAGATTGTCATAACAATTGTATATGAACGGGAAGTAACATCATCAATATCAATGATATTAGCTGATTTGATATCGTTAAGCTCAAGCTTATTGGTGGGGAACACGCCTGTGTTATCAGCGCCGTATTCAACCTCAGCGCCATCGCCGACAGTCATAAGACCTGCGATTGTTGAGAAAGCAGCTTCAATGTTGCTGTTTTCGCAATCAGCTGAACGTGCACCGTTTGAAAGGCTGTAGCTTACAGCAGGTTTCTGCTCAACAACCATATCAAGTGCTTTGCAGAAATATTCAAAAATTTCAGCTTTTGTCTGAGGAACAGCTGAAGCTCTCTGAACAACTTCCTCTTCAATTTCACCACAAGCGCAGAATGACAAAGCCATAACTGCAACAAGAAGCAAAGATACGATTCTTTTAATTTTTTTGTTCATAAAAAACATCTCCTTTAATACTCAGGAAAATTGGAAATAATAAACCTTTTGGGTATTATAACACACATTTACATAAATTAACAATACTTTTTTAAAAATTTATATAAATTGCCGTTAAATTCCTTTTTCATCAAACAAAAAGGCTGTTTCAAGAGCAATCTTCACGGCTGCTTCCATAGTTTTGGGGTCAAGATTTTCTTCTGTGTCAAGTCTTGTATGGTAATAACGGGCAGGTGTAGGATCCATAGCCACAAATGTTGCAGCCTTTACCCCTGCTTTTGAGAAAGGTGCGGCATCTGTTGAGCCGAGTGAAATAGGTCCTGATGAAACATTATCATAACCTGCGATAGCCGCGCCGTCTTTAATAAGCTTAACAACTGACTCATCGTTTTTAACAAATCCGTTAAGGTCTTTGCTGATAACATTCATAAAATCAAAATCGTGAATTGTGTCAACGCCAACAAAAACAGTTTCAATGTTTTTATCGGTAAGCTCATCTTTATGAGCCTTGACATAAGCCTGAGAACCTCTTGTTCCTGCCTCCTCACCACCGGCAAGAAGAACCTGAACTTCTGTATTTTCAAAACGGATATCATTGTCAAACAAAAATTTAACAACTGCAAGAGAGGTGAAACAACCTGTAAGGTTATCAATTGCGCCTGTTACCGGACGCTTGTAGTTGCAGAAGAAAAATGTGTAAACATAAGCAGGTGTCATAGCAACCATAGCTATAGCAAAAGCCTTAACAACAACATTGTCGCCCATAAAAACAACCGAGGGGTTAATTGCTCCGTTGTAAATAATAGCAAAAACGCAACCTGTAACCGAAACAATAACTGAAATAACAGCTAACACAATAGCAAGGGCAACAAAAGGTCTTCCGCCGTGGTAAGTGTATGTCCATTCAAAAGCTGAGTCTGTGTGACCGCAGAAGATTATTCGTTTTTTGGTTTCATCGGCAGCTTTTCTTACACCGATGATGTTGCCTGTCTCTTTTTTCTTAAAGAAAATATCCATAACCGGCTTATAAAAGAAAAATTCGGATACAATAAAAAATACATTCAACAAAGTCACCGCAAGAGCGATTGCCTGAAGCCCGAAAGCAAAAAGCACAGCTGATATTAAAAGCAACACAGATCCCACAGAAACCCATGACATAAACGCTTTATCTGAGCAGGAGAAAGTTTCTTCTCTCATCTCATCACAAAATTTTGCTGTGTCATTTTTTAAATATTCTCTTGCTTTGGAATCAGCCTCACTACCTGCCGGTCTCGGGCCGAAATTTTTAGACACGATTTTGGTGCTTTTCAGCGCATAGTTCGTGTACTCACGCACCCTTGCAGGGTATTTCTCAATAGATTCATTTGCTTTCATAAAGTTTATTACCTCTCTTGAAAATATTTTTTGATTATGATAAACTTCTGACAGTAAGGGGGACTCATTATGAAGGAAGTAAAAATGATAACGTTGTTCGCCACAATGATTTTTTGTTTCGCCACATTGTTGACAGGATGCTCTGAAACCAGAACAGATAATTATAAAACCACGGTCGCTACAACAACTTCAACAACTGAAACCGAGCCGTCAACAACCGTTTCAACAACGCTCACAACAATGGCCTCAACCACCGAAACAACAACTACTACAACTACAGCTACGGCAACAACAAAAACAACTGTAACCACTACCAAAAAAGACAGTGAATATGCCTACGCTTACGCAGGTTTTAATCCGATAGTCACAGATATGGATGTTCCGTTTAACGAGATTTTGCTTAATTGCAAACACAGGTTGCCTGATAATTATGAGCCAAAATTAGCTGAAGCCGTTAAAGGCTCCGGGGTCAAGCTCGATTACAGGGTTGCCCCATATTATCAAAAAATGTATGACGCAGCCAAGCTTGACGGAATAACTCTTACCCCTGTATCAGGATATCGCTCTTTTGCCCGACAAAAAAGAAATTTCGAAAACCGTATCAAAACCTATGAAAGTCAGGGTTACTCAAAGGTTGACGCAACCGTCAAGGCTTCACAGATTATTTTGTTGCCCGGCACAAGTGAGCACAACGCCGGTCTCGCTATGGATATATGTTCACTCGAAACAAGCTTTGACAAAACAAAAGAATTCCGTTGGCTTCAGGCTCACGCTCACGAATACGGCTTTATCATGAGATATCCTGAAAATAAAACAGACATAACAATGATAACCTATGAGCCGTGGCATTACAGATTTGTCGGTGTCGAAATTGCCGCTGAATTAAAATCAAACGGTATGGTTCTTGAAGAATATCTTAAATAACACCAAAGAGTCCTTCGGGGCTCTTTTTTATCAGCCTTCATTACCTTCCCTTGTGATAACAAGTTTTATTGTTTTTAATATTATTTTAAAATCAAAGGCGAGACTCTGTTTTTCAACATACTCTTTATCAAGAAGCGCCTTTTCTTCTATCGTCACGTCATCTCTGCCGTTGACCTGCGCCCAGCCTGTAATACCGGGCAAAACGCTGTAAACATTATATTCAGCGCGAAGCTTGCGAATCTCTTTTTCGGCAGGGATAAGTGGTCTCGGGCCAACAAGGCTCATTGTTCCGTTGACAAGATTAACAAACTGAGGCAGCTCATCAAGGCTTGTTTTTCTTAACACTCTGCCTATTTTTGTGGTGGCCTCGTCAAGGTTTTCGATATCTGCTGTAGCACGGTCGCCCGTGTCTTTTTTCATTGTTCTGAATTTATAGATTTTAAAAATCTTGTTGTCTTTTCCAACTCTGTCTTGCTTAAAAAACACAGGCGAACCGTCAGCAATCAGAATCAACACAGAAACCAAAGCAAAAACAGGCGATAAAATCACCAATCCGAAAAACCCGATTAAAAAATCGAGAACCCTCTTCATTTCACTTCACTCTTTTCCGAAAAATTATATACTATAAAGTAATATTTTTCAATATTTCTTATTTAACATTATTCCACAAAATATAATCATCAACAAGAACAGCTCTGACAGGTGCTCCGTCAATAGCGCCCATTTTAACCGGCGCAGCCATAAGAAAATAGTTGCCCGGCTCAACATTACGCAGATCAAGACCTTCAAGAATTGCCACGCCGTTTCTTAAAAAGGCTCTGTGCGGCTCGGTCTGATCACCTGCCCTGCCGACAGAGTCAGCGTCTGTTCCCACAAGCTTAACACCAAGCTCAACTGTTTCATAAGCTGCACTGTCCATAAAATGGCAAAGTCCGTTGCCCTTTATAAGCAATCTCTCACAATTTTTAGGAAAGAATTTATTTACATATTCACCCGAGATAACGCCCTGAGGCACCTCAATCACGGTGCAGGGGCCGATAAACTTTGACAAATCAGCCTCATCGATAGTTTCACCGCCATCAATAAAATGACAAGGTGCATCAGCATGAGTTCCCGTATGAACGCAGGCATAAACAGCCGAAAGGTTGCAACCTCCGTTTTCGATGGTGCGCACTTGCTCGTGACGGGACTTGGGGTCACCGGGATATTCTATAGTTTTTAACAAGGTTCTTGAAATATCAATAATATTCATTCACAAACCCTCCGTTATGAATTAAGCTCCTTCAAAGATTCCATTTTAAGGTATGCATTGATGAAGCCGTCAAGATCACCATCCATAACAGCGTTGATGTTACCTGCCTCAAAGCCTGTGCGATGGTCTTTGACAAGAGTGTAAGGCATAAATACGTAAGAACGGATCTGACTTCCCCATCCGATTTCTTTCTGATCGCCTTTGATATCTTCAATCTTATCAAGATGCTCTCTCTCTTTGATTTCGATAAGCTTTGATTTAAGCATTCTCATCGCAACCTCACGGTTCTGATGCTGACTTCTTTCAACCTGACAGGCAACAACTATGCCTGTGGGGATATGTGTAATACGGATAGCTGAAGAAGTCTTATTAACCTTCTGACCGCCTGCACCACTTGCACGGTAAGCATCAATTTTAAGATCATCAGGATTAATTTCAACTTCGATTGTTTCGTCAATTTCAGGCATAACTTCTAAAGATGAAAAAGAAGTATGTCTTCTGCCTGAGGAATCGAAAGGAGAAACACGGACAAGACGGTGAACACCTG
>JAZRME010000185.1:0-6632 GCA_045647325.1 Acutalibacteraceae bacterium
CGAAGCTTCATATAATCGGGACGCATAACAGCCTCTTCGTGGCGATAGCCTGACCAGGCGTGGTTAAAGTTATTATAAACTCTGTCTGTCTGAGGGGTGAAAAGGAATGTTCCGTAGTCGTTTATCCACGGGCTGGGCTGATGGGTAAGTCTAACACCCTCAAGGCTTCTTTCAGAAGGATGATAAAACCATCCGCCACGGTACTCTGTCTGAGCAGAAAAACCACACATAGCAAAAGGAAGCTGAACTAACGGCAAAGTGTTGCCGTTGGAATAACGGTGGGTAGATGCAGTACCCTGCTTTATATTAACTAAAGATAAATAGCTCATATTTCATTCTCCTTATTAGGATTCATTTCAATGCGATAAATTTCTTGTTTATCAATATCAATTGTCGGAATTATAATAGGCATCATACCTGAAACGGCAGTAAGATTTGAGACAAGCGCCCTTGCATAAGGAAAAAGAGCAGCAAATGTCTCTTTATGAGCCTGTTCTTTATCAAGCTCACCCTCCCATTGAAAAAGGCCCTGAATTGTAGCTGTGATACCAAAATTTTCGTTACCGTTTTTATCAGAAATTTTAACAGTAAAAATACCTTCACAATTATTATCTTTACCGTATTTGACATTATGGGAATATTGGTTTTTAAGCTGAAGCTTTACTCCGCCTGCAAGTTTGTTTTTAAGCTCAATGTTTGAAACCTTGTAGGCTTTTAAAGATAATTTTTTCATACCGTTCTCCTTTTGGTTGATATATTGATTTTATCACAGTGAAGTGATGAATGCAATACAATATTGCAATAAAAGATACTCAAGCGAAGTCCTTCACAACCTTCAGGGCTATAAGTCATAAAAAGACCGCCCTGCAGGACGGTCTGAATTTTAGTGATATCTGGGAAGGAAGTCGCCATGAGCCTCAATAAGATCGTCAACCATCTTTTTGATAGTGTCGATATCAAGTTCACTGCCTGTATGGGGATCAAGCATCGCAGCCTGATAGATATGCTCTTTTTTAAGTGTTGCAGCGGCCTCAATTGTCAGGAGCTGAACATTTACGTTAGTCATATTCATAGCTGCGCACTGAACAGGGAGAGCACCGACATGGCAAGGATGAACACCGTAACCGTCAACAAGGCAAGGAACCTCTACACAGGCATCTTCCGGAAGGTTTGTGATAAGGTGACCGGTATTAAGCACATTACCGCCGATTTTATAAGGATCACCTGTAACGATTGATTCCATAATACGAGAAGCGTATTCGTTAGAACGGTTATGCTCTTTGACACCTGTTTCGAGCATTTCTTTATACTCTTTCTTCCAGCCTTCAATCTGATTTACACAGCGGCGGGGATATTCATCAAGAGGAATGTTGTAGCGATCAATAAGCTCAGGATATTTACTCTTGATGTAAAACATATTGTACTCGGCATTATGCTCACTTGACTCTGTGCAGAAATAACCGAAGTTTTTGATATAGTCCATTCTGACTTTGTTTTTCTTTTCGGGGTCTGCGATATAAGCATCAACTCTTGATTTGATTTCAGGGTAAAGATCAACACCGTTTTTATCTTTGATCTCAAGAAGCCAACCCATGTGGTTGATACCGGCAATAAGCTCTTTTCTGCCTTCAAGTTTATCTTCCATACCCAGGTCACAAAGCAAATCGTGTGAACAGGTCTGAACACTGTGACAAAGACCGACTGTTTTGATAGGAGTGTATCTCTGCATATATCCCGAAAGCATCGCCATAGGATTTGTATAGTTAAGGAAAAGGGCATCAGGGCAAACCTCAGCCATATCGTCAGCGAAATCTTTAAGCACGGGAATTGTGCGAAGAGCACGCATGATTCCGCCTATGCCGAGAGTGTCACCGATTGTCTGGCGAAGGCCATATTTCTTAGGCACTTCAAAATCAATGATTGTGCACGGGTCATAAAGACCTACCTGAATTGCGTCAACAACGAAATCTGCTCCTCTGAGAGCATCCTTTCTCTGTTCAACGCCAAGGTAACATTCAATTTTGCCGTATCCGCCTTTTGTTTCACGCATAGCTTCAAGAATTGTCCTGCTCTCTTCAAGACGGGTTGCATCAATATCATAAAGAGCAAAAACGCTGTCACGCAAAGCTTCTGTGCACATACAGTCGCCTATAACATTTCTTGCAAAAACGGTGCTGCCTGCACCCATAAATGTAATTTTCATAATAAAAAACCTCCTGCCCTGTAATAAACATAAGGACAGGAGAATTATATCATACAAAAAACAATGTTGTAAATCAACTTTTTAAAATTCTATGTTTTAGACAAATTCAAATGCCGCAAATAATACACCATACACAACCGGTTGATGTATCATATAAAAAATCAGCGAGTGTCTGCCTAAAAATTCAAGTGGTCTGCATCTGAAAGCAGAAAGATATTTCATAAGATTAAGTCTGACAAAAATTCCGTTAAGAAAATATCCGCAGATAAACAGAAACAGCCACGGAATAACAGGAAAATAATCAGCCGAATAAAAACTGTCAAAAGGAAAGCCCAGATATGCCGTAAAATAATCAGAATAAAAATCTGTGGGCAGAGTCAGCCTCTCGCTGTCAGCTATTGAAATATATCCTTTCTGAACATTTTTAAAAACAAGAAAGGCACAAAAGAATAAAGCAAAACCGACAAAAGGATTTATCTTTTTAAACAGCTTATCAAGAGGAATCATTATAAGCATTGATGAACCCAGCAAACATAATACACCGAAAAGGATGATATTAGTTTTCATAAATACGGCAGTAATAACAGTTATAATAACAGCTGCACCAATGACAATGAGAGCATTTTTCAGTTTCTTTTTTCCGAAATGCCAACAAAAACCTGAAAGCAGAATAAAAGTGCAACATATAAACTGCTGCCAGATATGGGCCGTATCAGACCTGAACCACGGCACATTCCCATGAAAAATATAAGCTACATCCCACAATGCGTGATATAAAATCATATTCACAAGAGCAAACCCTCTTAAAGCATCAAGGGTATAATATCGGTTTTTCATCAGAAATCAACCTTATAGTGACGAACAAAAACGCCTATAACCTTGTTATAATCAAGCACATGCATTACAGCACCGTCCTCTGTGGGCAGGAATGTCATACCCTCGGCCTCTACATTTTCACCACCGACATCACGGATAAACTTAACAGCTGCTTCCCCTGTTTCAACATTGAAAGAGAGAATATTTTTATAATTGCCGTTGTTGTGAATATCATTGGAAAGATACAGTGTTCCGTTATAAAATTCACCGCCCTGAATACGATCAATTTCGCCAAGACCGGTAACAGGAATCTCTTTAACAAGCTTCATTGAGTCATTGACATCATAAGCATAAACTGTTTTGGCATGTGACCATTTTGAGGCATAGAGATAGCCTGTTTCAGGGTCAACAGCGCACCATGGCACACCGTCATCATAAATTTCGTTAGGAAGATCATAAACTTCGCCTGTAGGTTTAAGAGTTTCACAATCAAACACAACTATACAGGCATAAACCTCGTCACCGCCTTCAACAGGCGCATAAATCTTGCCGTTATAATAGCTGATTCCGCCAATGTGATTGTTGCCGCGACCGGAACATTCTTTAGGCAACGGATTGGCACGGCTTTTAACAACATCCATATCATCAACGGTAAATTTAGCAAGAAGTGTAAAGTTAATAGCTGCAAGAGAACCGCTTGTGTAATAATACTCACCGTCAGTGGTAATACCCTGACCCATCATAAGGGCTTTTTCAAAAACAAAGGTGTCTTCACCGACAAGTTCAGCTGATTCCGTACTTTGAGCAGCAGGGCTTGTAAGCATGGTAATAAGCAAAAGGGGTAAAGTAAGAATTGACATAATTTTTCCGAAAATATACATAGAATCACTCCTTTTTTTTGCAGTTCATTTTAACATATTTTATTTAAAATAGCAATAAATGTTGAATTAAGATTTGTGTTGTGATATAATTATGTAGTATGAAAAACTTAAATAACAAACAAATTTTAGACAAAATCGCAGGCGGACTTATTGTTTCCTGTCAGGCATTGTCAACAGAGCCATTATACGACAGCTATATTATGAGCAAAATGGCTTATGCCGCATCCCTCGGCGGTGCCGTGGGAATCAGGGCAAATACTGTTGTTGACATTCTCGCCATCAGAGAAAGAGTCAGCCTCCCGATTATCGGCATTATCAAAGAAGAATATCCTGACAGCGACGTTTACATCACCCCTACTATGAAAGAGGTTGATGCGCTCGTTGAAATCGGATGTGAAATCATTGCTCTTGATGCCACCAACCGTACAAGACCCGGAGGAATCACTCTCAGTGAATTTTTCAAAGAAGTAAGAGCAAAGTACCCTGATCAGCTGTTTATGGCTGACACCTCTTGTTTTGAAGAAGGCAAGCTTGCCCTTGAACTTGGTTTTGATTTATTGGGCACAACAATGAGTGGTTATACCCCATACACAAAAGGTACATCCCTCCCCGACTTCACACTTATGAAGCGCTACAAAGAGGAGCTTGGTGCAACAGTTATTGCCGAAGGCGGTATCTGGGCACCCGATGAGCTTGTTAAATCATTTGAAAGCGGTGCTCACGCTGCAGTTGTCGGCACAGCTATCACCAGACCTATGGATATTACAAAACGCTTTGTTAAAGCTCTGGAGGAAAGCAGATGAAAATTCTTGCTTTTGACATAGGCGGAACCGAAATCAAATATGCCCTTTGTGATAATAAATTCAATCTCAGCGATCACAAGTCGATCCCTACAAATGCCGCTGAAGGCGGAAAGAAGATCATTGAGCGTGTGATTGACATCATTAAAAGTTATGATGATATTGACCGTGTCGGTATTTCAACGGCAGGTCAGGTCAACAGCCGGAAGGGTGAAATTGTTTTTGCCACTGATACTATTCCCGGTTACACAGGGGTAAAAATCAAAGAGCTTGTCGAAAAAGAAACCGGCATTCTGACTGCAGTTGAAAATGATGTTAACTCTGCCGCTATAGGCGAAGCTATGTTCGGAGCAGCCAAAGGTCATTCATCGTTTATCTGTCTTACTTACGGCACAGGTATCGGCGGAGCAATTTATCTTAAAGATAAGCTTTTTACGGGAGCTTCTTTTTCTGCAGGTGAATTCGGTCACATTGTAACTCATCAGAACGGAAGAGATTGCACCTGCGGCGGCAAAGGCTGTTATGAAGCCTACGCCTCAACAAGCGCTCTTGTGAACGATGTTAAAAACAAGCTCGGTCTTTGTCTTAACGGAAGAGAGATTTTTGAGCGCTTTGAAAACCCTGAAATCCGACAGATTATTGATAATTGGATTGATGAGATTGTAACCGGACTTAAAAGTCTTGTTTACATATTTAATCCCTCTCTTGTGGTTGCAGGCGGAGGAATTATGAACGAAGAATATATTACGCAAGAAATAAACTCACGACTTCAGAAAGAGCTTATGGCAAGTTTCAGAAAAGTTGAAGTCAGAAAAGCTTGTATGGGTAATGACGCCAACAAGCTCGGAGCTGCTTATCTTGCATCACAATTATAAGGAGATGTTTAAAAATGAAAGGTATTTTCACAGCACTTCTCACCCCTTTTAATGAAGATTATTCAATTAACGAGTCAGCCCTCAGAAAGCTTGTTGAGTTTAACCTTGAAAAAGGCATCAACGGTTTTTATGTTGGCGGCAGCACCGGTGAAAGCATGGTTATGACCAATGAAGAACGCAAAGAAGTTTTCAGAATTGTCAAAGAAGCTGCCGGTGATAAAGTTCCTATGATAGCTCACTGCGGTGCTATTTCAACAGACGCAGCAATTGATATGGCCAAAACAGCCGAAAGCCTCGGTTATAACGCTGTTTCAGCTGTAGCTCCTTTTTATTATTCATTCCCTGCAGCAGCGATTAAGCATTATTATACCGATATCGTTGACAGCGTAAACATCCCGATGGTCGTTTACAATTTCCCCGGTGGCAACGGTTTCACTTTCACAGCAGATTATGCTGCAGAAATGTTTAAAGACAAGCGTTTCTGCGGAATCAAACACACATCAGCCGATCTTTACACTCTTCAGCAGTTCAAAGAAAAAATTGATGGTGTTACTGTTTTTAACGGCTTTGATGAGATGTGCATCGGTGGTCTTTCAATGGGCGCAGACGGTGCTATCGGAAGCACTTATAACTTTATGGGTGACAAGTTCCTTAAGATTTATGAAGAATTCCATAACGGAAACATCAAAAAAGCTCAGGAAATTCAGAATGAAGCTAACCTCATTATTGCAGAGATGATCAAATACGGAGTTTTCCAGTGTGAAAAGGCAGTACTTACCCACTTAGGGATTGATATGGGTCCCTGCCGCAAACCATTCCTCCCATTAAGCAAAGAGGGTTGGGATGCAATGAAGAAGGTTGCAGAATCCTTATAAGAAAGAGTGAAAACAGATATGTTTAGTAAATTATCTGACAGAATCAATTTCAGCAACGGTGCCGGAGATTATTCAATCCCGCTCGTACGCCTTGATGTTATGCCTGATAACACTCCTGATGAGTTGAAATATCTTTATGAGCTCTCAACGGTTGATGACGGACTTGACTACATCGGACACCC
>JAZRME010000186.1:0-4188 GCA_045647325.1 Acutalibacteraceae bacterium
CTCTCCTTGTTCAGAAGGGTACTCTTCGCTCAGGTGACATCATCGTTGCAGGTATGTCAGTAGGCCGAGTAAGAGTTATGAAAAACGACAAGGGCGAAAGCGTTAAAGAAGCCGGTCCTTCTGTTCCTGTTGAAATTATGGGTCTTGCCGAAGTTCCTCAGGCAGGTGACATCTTCGACTCTGTTTCTGATGAAAAACTTGCCCGTGAACTTGTTGAGCAGAGAAAACAAGAAGCTAAAGAAGAGCAGTTCAAAGCTGTTCAGAAAGTTACTCTTGACAACCTTTTCTCATCTCTTCAGGAAGGTGAGCTCAAAGACCTTAACATCATCGTTAAGGCTGACGTTCAGGGTTCAGCTGAGGCTGTTAAACAAAACCTTGAAAAGCTTTCAAATGACGAAGTCCGTGTACGCGTTATTCATAACGGCGTAGGCGCTGTCAACGAGTCAGATATTATGCTCGCAAGCGCATCAAACGCTATCATTGTCGGCTTTAACATCAGACCTGATACAGTTGCCAAAAACCTCGCTGAGCGTGACGGCATCGAAATGCGTATGTACCGCGTTATTTATGACTGTCTTGAAGATGTTCAGGCTGCCATCAAAGGTATGCTCGCTCCCAAATATCGTGATGTTGAGCAGGGCAGAATTGAAGTTCGTAATGTTATCACAATCTCTTCCGTCGGCAAAATTGCAGGTTGCTATGTTACTGACGGTAAAGTTACGAGAAACAGCAAAATCCGTGTTGTCCGTGACGGTATAGTTGTTGCTGAAGATGAAATTTCTTCACTCCGCCGTTTCAAAGATGACGTTAAGGAAGTTGCTTCAAACTATGAATGTGGTATCGGTCTTAACAAGTTCTCTGACATCAAAGAGGGCGACATTTTTGAGGCATATATCATTGAAGAATACCGTGACTGATTGAGGTAAACTATGGCTGGTTACAGAATTAACAGAGTATCAGAAGATATAAAAAGAGAAGCTATTGCCGTTATCAGAGAGCTCAAGGACCCGAGAGTCCTTGACAAGCTCCTGACGGTTGTGCGTGTTGAGGTCAGCTCTGACGCTTCTTTTGCCAAAATCTATATCAGCGCCATCGAGGGCTATGATGTAGCTAAAGAAGCTGTCAAAGGCCTGACTAATGCTACAGGATTTGTCCGCCGTGAAATCGGTCAGAGACTTCATCTTAGAAAAACACCCGAGATTAAATTCATCGCCGATGATTCTATCGAGCACGGTATGAACATCGTTAAAATGATGGACGATTTAAGGACTGAGGAAAATGATGATTAATTCTCCGAAAGAGGTTGCCGGGCTTTTAAAAGAGCAGGATAATATTCTGATTCTTGTTCACGCCCATCCTGACGGTGACACATTGGGCTGTGGATATTCACTTTGCAGAAGCTTATTGTCTTTGGGCAAAAACGCAAGAGTTTCCTGCTCAGACGATATCCCTGCAAAATACGGATATATGTTCAGCGATGTTGAAAACAAAGCATTTGAGCCTGATTTTATTGTTGCTGTTGATGTGGCTGACACAAAGCTTCTCGGCTCAGCTAATGAGGAGCTTTATAAAGACAAAATTGATTTGTGCATTGACCACCACGGTTCAAACCGACTTTATGCCAAGCAGACTTATCTTGACGCTTCTGCAGCGGCGGCTTGTGAAATTATTTTGCAGGTTATCAGAGAATTAGGTGTTGAAATCACAAAAGAAACAGCTGATTGTATTTACACCGGTCTTTCAACCGACACAGGCTGTTTCCGTTATTCAAATGTCACACCCCGCACTATGATGATGGGCGCTGAGATGATTGAATGCGGCGCTTCTCACGCAAACATCAACACAATTATGTTTGACACAAAAACAAAGTCATATCTCAAGCTTCAGCAGCTTTGCCTTGAGGGGCTTGAAATGCACTTTGACGATAAATGTTCGCTTATTACCGTAACACAGGAAATGTTCAGAAAAAGCGGCTCTGATGAAAGTGAATGCGACGCAATCGCCTCTCTTTCCCGTCAGGTTGAGGGCGTTGTCATCGGCGCAACACTTCGTGAGCGCCCCGACGGCAGCTTTAAAGTTTCGCTTCGCACCCATGAGCCTGTTGATGCATCGGCAATCTGCGCTGAGATGAACGGTGGCGGCCACCCCCGAGCCGCAGGCTGTCAGCTTGACGGCACATTGGAAGAGGCCAAAGCCACACTTCTCAGAAACATAGAAAAATATCTGAAATGATAAAAAGCAGAATCGGTTTCCCGATTCTGCTTTTTGATTTAATTATAAGTCATTTGCTGCTGTAATAAAACTATTTACACTATTAATAGTCTTAATTAATTGATTTGTGTTTGTGTTATCCTTTTGAGAATTTGAAATTGCTTTTTCTGCTTTTTCATAATAATCATAACAACTTTTTAACTCATTATATGAAAATCCCAGATTAATTCCATAATTACTCATCAATGCATCAAAGTGTTCTCCAGCTTTTGACTTCAAGAATGTTTTCAACTGATCTATGCCTAAAATAGCACCAGCATCTGAAAATGTTTGATCTAAAACAAAATCTAAAGATTTATCATATAAAACTTTGCACTCTTCCATATAACTATTGATAGAACCTTCTATAGCAGCGGGTGTTGATGAAAAAACAAAATTATATTGATTTCCTGTAGATTTATCAGTAACAGTTATAGTTCCAAAACCAACACTTTCAAATGTACCTATTGGTTTCATTTCAACATCATACTCATTTTGACCCACTACGACATCGAACTCACTTGAATCAGCAGTACACCTGTTTGCAATTTCTTTTATCACTTTTTCTGCATCATAGTCAGTTGCCCATCCGGATTTCTCTGACCACTTTTTGGCTTCCTCTATATACTTTCGAGACAAAGTCTTTTCCAATTCTTTCGCAATATTTTCTGCATCCTTATAATGCTGATTATTTCCTACTATACTGTCTGAGCAATTAATCATCACCACATTTTCAATACTTTCTTCTTTTTCCTTAATAACTTTACCATAAGATTTAACAGCTGATGTAGCTTTCTTTAACATTTGATTTTCTGCATCATTCTGCACTTTGTCAATATTAGCAAGCCATAATGTATGCGGACTATAAACAGCCTGTTTCTCTTTTGCCTCGGCATTTGAAGCTGATACTTTGACAGTATATGTATGTTGTCTTAAATCTGATAAATTCTTAGTAACACCACTATTACTAGGTGTTCCCTCTTGAATAATATTTGATTTAAAAGTCTGAATCAGCTTTCCATCTTCATAAAGTTCAATCACAACATCTTTCAAATCTTGATAATCAACATCACTCAGATAATCCGTCAGTCCCAAACTGTTTTTGGGGAATTCATGACCACCATATACATTAAGTACTGCCTTTATTTCAACTCTCTTATAATCCTCAATATCAGTTGAATTATATGCTCTAGGTGAAACCAAAAGATCTAAACTATAATTTGCTGCATCGCTTGTTGGAGTAGTCGGTGAAGAATTAATTTCAAAACATCCACTATCACTATCATAGATACCCATTTCAACACCGTCAGGACGACCATCTCCGTCTGTATCTTCATCGTATGGATCAGTTCTGTAAATGTTTCCATCAGTAGCAATCATTCCCACTTTTTCAACAAGGTCAGCAATGCCATCACCATCACTATCAATTGATAATCCGATATATTCACCCTGAATCTGTTCAAAAACTGTATCTATCTGACTTGGGTCGGATACATGTGCATAACTACCGCCACTTTGCGTAGCAAGTTTTTGTAATTCTGATGCTGAAACGCTATTACCAACACCTATAGCTATTACATTGTAACCCCATTTGATCAATTCAGCTATTTGTGAGTTACCAACAGAAGACTGACCATCAGAAAGAAAAACAATATAATTTTTAAGAATCTCATTTTCTTCTGTCTTTTCCGGCATAGAATTCAATAATGAAATAGCTAAATCAATTGATTTGTTGAAATTAGTTCCACCACTTGCACTTAAAACAATTTTATTTTTTATGCTTTCTTTGTTGCTGGTACCATTACTATCAATTATTGTTGTATTTCCAACAAGAGTTGTCGGATTAGAGTTGAACTTAACTACAGCAATATTATCTCCATCAACAAGCTGATCCACAAAATTTCTTGCTGCTTGCTGACATACAGTTTTTGCTGTTCC
>JAZRME010000187.1:0-3063 GCA_045647325.1 Acutalibacteraceae bacterium
GATAACATTCCGCCGAAGCTTCTTGTGACTTTTGCTCAGCTTCTTGAATCCTCCTCACAGAATTATTCAAAAGTAGCTGTTGTCTGCGATATCCGTTCAGGCAGAGGATTTGAAAACATTTTCGATTTTCTTAATGATTTGAACAAAGCAGGCTACAGCCACAAAATATTTTTTATAGATGCCAGTGATGCTGTTCTTATCAAAAGATATAAAGAAACAAGACGAGTTCATCCGATGCTCAATGATAACGGCGGCTCACTTGCTCAAAGCATTACAAAAGAAAGAGAAAAATTAAGCGGATTGAAGGGTGTTGCAAATTATTATCTTGATTCCAGTGACTTGACGGCTGCCCAATGCAAAGCCCGTGTCGCTATGCTTCTTAATGATTCAATTGACACTTCTCTTCATATACATTGTATGTCTTTCGGCTTTAAATACGGAATGCCGACTGACTGTGACCTTATGTTTGATGTAAGATGTCTTCCCAATCCGTTTTATATTCCGGAGCTTAAAGAGCATACAGGACTTGAGGACAGCGTGTGCGATTATATTATGAGCTTTGATGAGAGCAGGGAGCTTCTAAAAAAGATTTGTGATATGCTTGATTTTCTTGTTCCGTTGTATATTAAAGAAGGTAAGCGACAGCTTGTTATAGGCTTTGGCTGCACAGGTGGCAGGCACAGGTCGGTGTGTTTTGCTGAAAACCTTCATCGTCATTTTTCCAATAGTGATAATCTTAGTTTAACTGTGTCTCACAGGGACATTAAAAAGTAAAGGTCGGTGCTTTTGTGTCATTTTCAGGTGAAGTGAAAAAGGAGCTTTGCGAATACGCTCCCGAAGAAACAAATGGCTGCTGTAAGTTGGCAGAGTGTTACGGTGCTCTGCTTATGGGTAAGTCATTTTCATCCAGAGAAATTGTTTTTTCAACTGAATATGAATATGTGGCGGAGCACATCTACAACCTTTTTTATGATTGCTTTGGCGAACAGCTTTTTGAAAAAGAAAAAAGTAAAAGTAAGTTTAAGCTTGTTATCAATGGTGCCGATAAAATAAAAAAAGTCTATGATTGGTTCGGCCACGATAAAAAACAGCTCAACCTCAGAATCAACAGAGGTAATTTCAGTGATGAATGTTGTTTGCCGTTTTTCATAAAAGGGGCATTTCTTGCTTGCGGAACTGTTACCGACCCCAACAAGAATTATCACCTTGCGTTTGTAATTCCTTTTATGAAGCTTAGTCAGGATTTTTACAAAATTATTACTGACGCAGGTATTGTTGCAAAAACAGTTGTTCGCAAAGGAAGCAATGTTGTTTACATTAAAGACAGTGAAAACATTGAAGATTTGCTCACAATGATTGGCGCTTCCCGTTCAACGTTGGAGCTTATGAGCATCAAAATACAGAAGGATATGCGCAATAAAATTAACCGACAGGTAAATTTTGAATGTGCTAATATCGAGCGTTCTGTCAAGGCCGGTCTTGTTCAGGTTGAAGCAATCAATCTTATCATAAAACGTCAGGGAATTGATACTTTACCTGAAGAGTATAAAGAGCTTGCTTTGTTGAGACTTGACAACCCCGATATGTCACTCAAGCAGCTTGGTGAATCTTTATCTGTTCCGCTTTCTCGTTCCGGCGTAAAACACAGACTTGACAAAATTCTTGAAATTGCTGAAAAGCTGAAAAAATAGGAGGATTCTTATGGGAGGCTTCACACATTTACATTTGCATACTGAATACAGCCTCCTTGACGGAGCCTGCAGACTTAATAAGCTTATTGACCGTGCCGCTGAGCTTGGTCAGACTTCTATTGCTATAACCGACCACGGCGTTATGTACGGCGCGGTCGATTTTTATAAAAAAGCAAAAGCAAAAGGTATTAAACCAATTATCGGATGTGAGGTTTATGTTGCCGCAAGAACAAGATTTGACAAGGTTCACGCTCTTGATTCAGAGAGGTATCATCTTGTTCTTCTTTGCAAAAACAACAAAGGCTATGAAAATCTTACAGCTATGGTATCAGAAGCGTGGATTAACGGCTTTTATACTAAACCGCGAGTTGATAAAGAATTATTAGAAAAATATTCTGACGGTCTTATTGCGCTTTCGGGTTGTCTTGCGGGTGAAATTCCCAAGGCGCTGATGCGCGGGGATTATGAACAGGCAAAAGAAACTGCTCTTTGGTACCGTAATATTTTTGGTGAAGGCAATTTTTATCTCGAAATTCAGAATCACGGACTCAAGGAACAGCTTGCTATTGAGCCAATGCTTATAAAGCTTTCACAAGAAACCGGAATACCTCTTGTAGCAACAAATGATGCACATTATATTTACAAAGAAGACAGTAAAATTCAAAAGGTTCTTATATGCATCCAGACAAATAAAACAATAAACGAAGCAACGGGCCTTGATTTTGAAACTGAGGAATTCTATGTTAAAAGCGAGGATGAAATGCGTCAGCTTTTTAAGGAAATTCCACAGGCTGTTGATAATACACAGATAATTGCTCAGCAATGCAATGTTGAGTTTGAGTTTGGTAACACGAAGCTTCCTAACTTTGATGTTCCCGATAATAAAGACCATTTTGAGTGGTTTAAAGAAAGATGCTCAGAAGGATTTAACAGAATTTATGGAGAGAATGCCCCCAAAGAATATTCTGACAGATTGAATTATGAGCTTGAAGTCATCAACAAAATGGGTTACACAGATTATTATCTTATTGTTAGTGACTTCATTGATTATGCAAAAAGAAATAAGATTCCCGTTGGGCCGGGTCGTGGCTCGGGTGCAGGCAGCATTGCCGCATACTGTATAGGTATTACAGGTATTGACCCCATGAAATATAACTTGCTTTTTGAGCGCTTTCTCAATCCCGAAAGGGTAAGTATGCCCGATTTTGATATCGACTTTTGTTATGAGAGAAGACACGAGGTTATAGACTATGTCATATCAAAATACGGCTCAGACCACGTTTCTCAAATTGTAACATTCGGTACACTTGCCGCAAAGGCTGCCGTGCGTGATGTCGGTAGGGTTATGGGGTTGCCTTATGCAACCGTTGAT
>JAZRME010000188.1:0-12302 GCA_045647325.1 Acutalibacteraceae bacterium
CGACAAGGCTGTGGTCATAGCCCTTGAGTCTGATTCTGATCTTTCCCTTAACTGCCATGATTCTGCCTCCTTAAAATTTGGCGGGCATTCGTTTTGAACATTTTCTCAACTAATCCGGGTGTTTCCACCCTTCACATTTAAAAACCGGAATGGGTTAGTTCCGGGTAGTGTGCATCGTTCAAAACGCACTTACACACATAGTTAGTCCGCTAAGGGAAGCGAACTTAAGTGTGCTCGTTATTCTTGCGCCCGGTTTAAAATCGGACATACTCCGCGAGAGTTCCCAACTTCTACGAGTTGCCACATCCCACATCAACGCATATCTACACACCATACTACATAATAATATAGCGTACTGTGAAATAATACCACAGTACGCTCATTATGTCAAGCACTTTTTTGATTTTTTTTAGAATTTTTTGATGTTTTTTCATTCAGGTCATTTTTGCATTTTTTACACAAAAACATCCCCAAAAACACATATATATAAATGTATAGGGATTTTTTATCAAAATACCGACTATTTTGACTTATCCTGGCTGTCACTACCCTTACCGTAGCTGCCGTAACCGCCTGAGCCGCCATAACCACTGTAACCGCCATAGCTGTTATCATATCCGCCATAGCTGCTGCCGTAACCGTAACCGCTTGAATAGCCGTAGCCACCGTATCCGCCGTATCCGCCGTATCCGCCGTAATCACCGTAGGCACCGTAAGAACCTTTCTTCTTGCCATAACCGTATCTGCCGTAGCGACCGCCTCTTCTGCGATAGTAGCCTTTCTTTTTGTAGTAGCGGTTATTTTCTTCACCTGTGCTCATAGTGAGAATTGTGCCGATAATTTCAATACCTGCACCACGGATTTCATCAACAGTTCTGGTAATCTCACTTGCCTTTGCGTAGTCGTTTCTTACGCAATAGATAATTCCGTCAGCAAGAGGAGCAATAACCAAACTATCGGTAACAACATGAGTGGGTGGAGAGTCGATGATAATATAATCAAACTCTTTTCTCGCCTGGTCAATTACGTTTCTTACCTTCTCAGCGTCAAGAACTTCTGTTGATTTAAGTGAAACACCACCTGTAGGTAAAACGAAGATACCTAATGACTTGATAAATTTAATTGACTCAACATAAGTTGAAGTTCCTTTGATAATCGGAATAAGTCCGTAACGTGTGTCACTCTTAACACCAACAGCTCTGAGAACGGCAGGTTTTCTGAAGTCACAGTCCATAAGAAGAACAGACTTACCCTTCTGAGCAAGAGCAACAGCGATATTTACCGATGTTGTTGTTTTGCCTTCGTCTTCATAAGTACTTGTAACAACAAAGCACTTGTGACCTTTATCTGTATATACATTTTCAAGCTTGGTTCTGATAGCCTTGAAGCTTTCAATAAATGAGAACGAGACTTTTTGTTCATCCGTTATAAGCAACGAGCCTGACGGAACCTTTTTCTTCATAAACAGACCATTCGGTTTTTCAATAACAGGAATTGCGCCGAGAACTTTAGTGCCGGTAATAGCCTTAAGGTTATCCATATTCTGAATAGTATCTGAAACAATAACCATAAAGAAGATTATCAAAACAACAAGAGCAGCACCGATAATAAAACCGTACATCGCATTAGCTACAGAACCTGATGTGTTGCTGACACCGGGAGCTGTCGGCTCGTTGATAACACTGATACTGATAGTATTATCAAAACCGTTAATGTAGCTTTCAAACTCGTCCATAACAATTTTTAAAGCTCGTTCACAATAACCGCTGTCAACGCTTGTTACACTTACAACAAAAAAGCCCGACAAATTTTCGACACCTTTGATTGTAAGCGAACTTCTTATAAATCCTTCAGAATAAACAGTAGAAAGCCCCTGAGCATCAAGAGCTGTTTTGATTTTTGAAACCATAGCGTCACTTGTAAGAAGACGCTGATAACGGTTAACTACATCCTGGGTGTAGAAAGTTGTAGTCTCCTGAATATAAGTATCAGCCTCACCTGTTTCAGAGTAGTCAGTTACCCTGACATACTGAGTCTGCATAAATGCAAGAGTTGTTGAAACAGAATATTGTCTGACATAAGTTGACTCTGAAATAATGAAACCTGCAGCTGCACCAGCAACACCAACAAGCAAAATAATCCAGAGGTTGCTGATGATGCTTTTAAACAGCTTCATTATATCAATAGACGAACCGTCTTCATAAATATTATGTGGAACTTGGTCAAATCTGTCCTGATTCATTTTCATCACTCCTGAAAAATTATTATATCAAAATAACAATCCTATTGTCAATAAAATCTGCGCTTTTCTATCCTTCGGTAACGGATTCTGGGAATCTCATCATTACTCAGAACAATCTGAGGATTAACTGTAAGCATTTTGTTCATCAGCTCAGGGTTTATATCCTGAGGGAACCGTCTGAGCATTTCAACCATATCGTTTGGTCTGTGTTGTAAAGAGTGAGCATCTGTAGCAATAAAAGAAGCCACTCCTTTGAATGCCATTTCATAAGCGAGTTCAAACTCTTCACGGCCGTCACGACTTGCAAGGCTGCCGGCATTGAGCTGAAACAATACACCTCGTGACACCAACTCGTTCACCGCATCGTAATCATTCTGAAAGAACTCATATCTTTCAGGGTGAGCAATTATGGGAATAACACCCATAGAAAAAAGCTCGTCAATATATTCTTTGATATGCCTTATCTGCGGTCCGTAAAAACTGAACTCCACAAGAAGATATTTAGAATTGTTTATTGTAAGTCTTTTTAGGTCTTTGGCAAAAAATATATCATCGTCAACAAAAACCTCTGCCCCTGTATAAAGCTCAACAGGTCTTTTCATTTTTAAAATAGCCCGATTAAGTTCATCAGCCTTTGAATCACGCAAGGCTATAAAATTATCAATATCGCCCAAGGCATTGAAATGGGGCGTAGCAACAATTTTTTTGATATGGTTAATTCTGCCAAGCTCACAAAGCCGCATAGCTTCACGAAGGTCACTTGCCCCGTCATCTGTTTCGTGCAAAATATGTGAATGCAAATCAATCAAGGGTATGACCTCCTTTTTATCAATAAAGTTTAATATATGCTCTCAGGCTGAATCCCTGAGTTGCAGGTAAAACAATTGACTCCGATGAATAAAAACCGATACCCATTGTATCGCCTTGTGAATAGTCAACTATTCCGTTTCGTCTGGTGACGCTGAAAATATAATCCATCGCTTTTTTCGCTGCCTGAGTGAAAGGCTCATGTCCGCTGAGTTTACCTGCATAAGCCAACATTTCAGCGATCATAGCTGTAGCCGAACTGTCACCGCCTGAAGCAGCAAAGATATTGCGGTCAAAAGAACCGTCAGCGCTCTGATAATCAATAACTGATTTTGAAAAACTCAGCAGATTTTTAAGAATAACTTTTTTCTCATCAACATAGCTGTCGCTATCGGTATTTTCAAGCACTTTATAAGACTCTGACAGACCTGTTGCCCACCATCCGCATCCCCTGCCCCAGCTATAAAGACCAAGCGGAGCTTTGGTTTTGGCATCATAACAATGAACCGGAACCGAAAAATCAGGATGCAAACCGTATTGTTCGTATTCTTTAATCAAACTGACGGCAACCTCAATAGCTTTTTGATTGTCATAAACCAACCCATATTTCATTAAGAACGGGCACACAAGACCTATTGTATCAACATATCTGTGATCAGGATTATGAGAGTAGGGAACACTGCCGTGCTTTTCAAATTTTTTTATAAGCATATCTGCCGTAAAATCCATAGCAGGTTTTACAGAAGATGGGTCGATATACGGATTTGAAAGAATTGCATAAGCGAGAAAAGAAAAATCCACTCGTTCAGGGCTGTTAACCCACTCACCTGTTGAGGCATTTATATATTTCATCGCTGAATCTTTCGCAGCTTCGGGTCCGATTTCATTCATAGCAAGAATAACCGAGCCTGACTGCCATGATTGGATTGTGCCTGATTTATAGTTTCCTTTAAGTCTGTCGATTAAAGTCAGGCGCTTACCTGCCACTTTGGGAACAGAGGGCAATCCCTTAGCGCACCACTGTTGCGCCACATTCCCGGCAGCAGCAAACCACTGCTCACCTTTTAATGAACCGATTTTTATTCGTTGAACAAAGTCTATGGCAACAGGTACTAAATCAAAAGCAGCCACCACCATAACCAACACTAACAAAATTAAAAATAAAATCATATCTTTAACTCTCGATCATATTATAAAGTTTTTCAATTTCTTCTTCGTTACCGATTTTTTCATCAGCCAGATTCGAAGCAAGGCTCTCTCTCAACTGAGGGTTTTTGATAAGCTGCTCAATTGCTTCAGCCACGCTTTCAGCGTTCATCTGACAAATCATACCGTTCACACCATTTTCAATCTGGTCATAAACCGAAGGAAAATTGGTAACAACAATAGGTTTGTGAAGGCACTTTGCTTCATCAACAGCGATACTTTTGCCCTCATTTCTCGAAGGGTGAACATATATATCGCACGAAGCGAAATAAGAATAAGGGTTAGCTCTTTCTCCGAGAAGAATAAATGAATCTTCAACCTTACGCTCTTTGATTCTGTTGAGAATATTCTGCTTTTCGTCACCGATACCTATATGATACCACTTGATATTGTAACCTTTATCTTTGAGAATTTTACAGCCGTCAACGGCAAACTCAAGCCCTTTCTGGTGAGCAAGTCTGCCGACAGTCAGAAGCCTGATGCTTCCGTCATCAGGAAGTCCCTCACCTTTTGAAGCCTCTCTGATAAACTTTGGTGACACAATATTATAAATAACCTGAAGATTATTATAATCAGGGCACTCTTTCAGAATATTTTCGGCACATTCTTGTGAAACAGTAACAAACCCGTCATAAGAACCTAATTTGTTTTTAAAATTAAGCTTGTTGTTTGTAGTTTTATCAAGATAGATATGGAGATAACCGATTTTTTTATCAGCATCTGTGTCGAGAGCAAGCCAATTTGCCATACCCTCAAGATAACCTATAACACAATCATAATGCTCCTCAGGAACTGTGATTGCTTTTTTTATATATTCCCACGAAAGGGTTTCTTTAAGATATCCGTCTTTTTGTTGAAGACTTTTAGCATACAACAATCTTGCCAGAGCAAGATCAGGTCTTCCTTTTAAAATAAAAGTTCTGACTGCCTTTTTAAAATCGCCGTCAAAAGTTTTGTAATTTTCACCGGCAGTAATAACCCTGACCTGATGAGGAACACTGTCAAGAAAGAGACCTTCTTTTCTGAAAAGGAACAAAGACACATCGTATCTGCCATAATCAAAAAGCTGCAAAAGTGTAACAAGGCTTTTTTCTGCCCCGCCGCTTTTAAGATTAGGAATAATAAAAAGTATTTTCTTTTTCATAGTGTCCCACCTTTCAGAATCCGGTCATTACGGTTATTTTTCAAAAAGCTTTTTTAACTGTTCACCTGCATCCATAGCGCTTTTTATTGTCATTGGTATAACTTTTCTCAAGGTTGTTCTTATTTCATCCTCTTGTTTTATCATATTGAGAAATTCAGCATTAAACACTTCGGCTCCCGAAACAGTGTTGGCATCTATTACAAACTTCTCTTCACCAAAAAGGTCTTTTGCAATTCCTCTTGATTTGACACTGTAGCCAATAACCATAGTCGGCACACCGTTTGAATAAGCAGCTATTGTTGAATGGGTTCTTGCACCGATAAAGAAACGGCATCTTGCAATATAGCCTTTGTATTGTCTTGCATCAAGTTCGCCTGAAATTTTAACAACTCTCACAGAATCATTAAGTCTGTCATAAATTTCATCAAGCACTTCACAATCATCATTACCCTTTTCTGTTACATGAGGAATAAGGGCGATTTGTAATGTTGTGTTTTTGATAATTCCGTTTAAAAATTCAACAGATGCATCAAGCAAAGCCGGATTTTTTTTAACAACCAACGGGCTAAGATTAAAGCCAAGTGTGTTATCGGGTTCAAACCCCTGCGGCAAAGGTAAGTCTTCTCTTTCCATGCAAAAAGCAGGGTCTGAAAATAAAAATAATTTATCCTGAGGAATTATCTTTTCAAGAAGATTGTAAGTAACAGATTCTCTGACAAAAATTCTGTCAAAAGTTTTAAGAGCTTCTATCTTTTCAGCTGATAAATCCTCTTTGCCTATTGAAGCTCCCCAGAGAACAGTTTTTTTATTATTTTTATGTAAAGCTTTTGCTATAGCTCTTGAATGTGAGTTATCACCGTAACAATAAGTGTCACCGCCAATTGAAAGGCACACATCACAATCATCAGCCTTGGCAACAACATCAGAATAAGTTGTTTTAAGATAAAAATATTCGCTGTGATTTATTTTAAAATCAAGAGCTGCTACAAAATTTTCAGCTTTTGTCAGCGATCTCGCTTTTATGGGCGATACGCTTATCCCCAGACCTTTATCTGAATCGGGCTGATAAGACGCAAGATGATAATCTGCATTATCGTCAGCTCTCTCAATTATATTCATTGTTCCTCTCACGATTGCCTCACAACCTCGGTTAAGACAACCTGAATGATCAAACAAAAAGTATTTCATACTGTCCCTCTTTTAATGGATAATTTTATAGATCTTTTCTTTAAGGCTGAAAAATTTTATGATAATCCAGCATCGTAATATTTTCTCTGATAAAACGCTGTTAAAAGCTTTTTTATGAGCAAAATTATAAAATTTCACATCTTTATTTTGCTTTAAAGCAGCCATAAGAGTATTGTTTTCAAAAAGCTTTTTTAACGCAACTCTGAAGCCTGAAAAACTACCTTCAGAGGCAGTAAAAACGCTCGACATAACCTGCCTTACGGCAGTTTCAGTTATAATCGCTCTGACTTCTTCATAGTCAATGTCAAAGCTTTTGCTTATATCAAGTTTAAAAGTCATTTCATGACTGATATTGTCAAAGTAGTCTGTTCGTGACTTGTTGACTGCGCTTGTTTTGACATAGCGATAAAAATAAGCTTCTTCATCAAGATAATACCATGACTTACACACAGACAAAAATTTAAGCACAAAATCTCTGTCTTCACCATGCTTCTGACCACGCTTGAAGCTTATCTGATTTTTTTGTAAAACACTGCGCTTAAAAAATTTGTTGCACGAAGAATTGAAACTTTCATTTTTAAGCATATATTTAAAAATGCTGCTTACCTTTTCTACGTTAGAAACCACATTTTTGTCAAAGGGATAACTGAAACGAGAAACGGTTTGATTTTCGTACAAAAGATTATAAAAACATAAGTCTGCTGAATTTGCCTTTAAAACAGCAACAGCTTTTAAAAAAATATCACTGATATAATAATCATCAGCGTCACAAAAGGTAACATAATCTGCGGTGGCATTCATAAGCCCCACATTTCTGGCATTACTCACACCTGCGTTTTCAATATGAAAAGCTTTTATGTTTTTATGCTTACGGCAATAACTGTCACAGATATTACCTGAGCCGTCTTTTGAACCGTCATTAACAAGCAGAATTTCAATCATATCAAAAACATCGCTTGATATGATTGACTCAAGACAATCTTCAAGATATTTTTCTGCGTTAAAAACAGGGATGATTACAGAAATAAAATAGCTCATTTATTTCTCCTTATTTCAATCTCAGGTTGGGGAAGAACAAATCTGAACGATAGTCAACCAGAGCATACGCCAACTGAGTAGAGTAATAATAAAACGCAGCTACACATAAGGTGCAATAAATCGCCCTATCTTTTTTTGACACAGCGTTATAAACAACCCACGCCATAAGAATTATATAATACACACTTGTGTAAATAGCAAATCGGGCAAAAATCCAGTTATACATAGAGATAATGTATAACGCAGCGTGAACACAGCACAGATTAACAAGAATGTCACCTATATGCCCCAATTTACGCATACGCCCTCGAGAGAAAAACGCAAGGGCTATAGGCACAAACGCAACCACAACTCTCAAAAAGCTCGAGCCGCTTTCATTACCGCTTGTGAACCAGTTGTTGGATGAATAGTTACTGTATGAGGTCTCTTCAAGAGCCTGAAGAAACGACGGAAGAAGCATATCAAAAATAGAAAAGCAAACTGCACTGAGGAAAATAAGCAGGAACGACGACGGTTTCCATGCCTTGCGCCTTACAAAGAAGAACACAGGCAACATTATAAGCGCTGATTTATGAAACAGCCACGCCACTAAAATTATTGCAAGATATTTGAAAAAAGCTGATTTCTTGGTAGAAAACAGATATTTGGTGCCGAGTATAACAATACCTGCAGCGCAATACTGACGAACACCGTTCAGACCCATTCCGAAATATCCTGTAGCCATAAAAAGATAAATCGCCATTTCATAGGGGTGTGAATATTTGTATAAAACATAAAGAACAGGAACAAAAGTGATAACAGAGGTAATAAACAACAACCAATGATAATCATCGGTAGTTTCTTTTACAATTTCAAAAAACAGTGAATAAAGGTTACCACCCTCAAGACGGTAATCTATAGATCCGTCAGGTTTTGCAAGTTCAAAGTCAAGAATGTAGTAAGTTGTGTCACCGGAGTTTGTGCGAAGCCCCGCAAAAGGAATATAAGCAGCTAACGTAAATATAAAGCCAAGAGGGTTCGGTAACGGTTGACCCAATCCCCCGGCTCTGTTCAGTGGGTATTTTCGGCAAACCCATCCGACAGCTACACACACAATTGTAAAAAACCATGCTAATTTTAAATAAGCATAAGCGTCGATTTCTACGTACATTTTTTACCTCTTAAAAGTCGAATAAATCTCTTGCATCTGAACGCACACATTTTCTTTAGAAAATCTCTTTATGTTATCTGAAGCATTATGAGAAAGCGCATCATAAACGGATTGATTATCAAGAAGCTCATCAACCCTTGCGGCAGCTTCATCACTATTACCGGGCTCCACCAGATAACCGTCAACTTCGTTGTTTATAAGAGCACGGTGGCCACGGTTATCACCTGCTACAACAGGCAGACCTACTGCCATCGCTTCCATAATATTAACGGGCAGACCTTCACGAAGACTTGATGCCACACAGATATCACTCATTTTGAGTAATTTTTCAACATCCTCTCTGTGACCGAGAAACTCAATTTTATTATCAACGCCCAGACTTTCAGCCAGAGCCTGATACTCACCGTTGAAATTATCACTACCTGCCAACAAAAGTCTTGCGTTTTTATTTTTTAATTTTGACATCATTTCCACAAGCATACGCTGATTTTTATTTGCATTCAATTCTGCAACATAAATCAGCAGCTTATCTTCAGACGAATATCCGTTAATTTGTCTGAGTTTTTGTTTTTCTTCATCTGAAACTCTGAAAAACAAGTCGCTGTTATATCCTACACCGTCAACAAGTTTTATCTGTGGTTTTTTAAAGCTTCTCTGAGCTGTTTCATAATCCTCTTTATTGATTGTTATAAGACAGTCGGTCTTATATGACATAAATAACTCTATAGGATAATAAATCAGCCAATTCAACAAAGGCGCACCTTTATAAAAATGAAAACCGTGAGCCGTGTAAATAACTTTTGTTCCTTTTTTACGCTTTTTGGAAGCAGCTAATCTTGCCAACATTCCTCCCATCGGAGTGTGACAATGGATTATATCAAAATCATTATCATCAATGATCTTTCGAAGCTGTTTATAAGCCTGAATATTGCCTGTTGAAAAAGGCGAACGTTCAAAAGGAATATTGTGTTGAAAGTCACAATCAGGGAGTTTTCTATCTCCTCGGCTCGCAACATGAACTTCCCAACCTGATTTATGAAAATAGTTGAGATAAGGCAAATGGAAATAATAAAAATGTTCTGTAATTGTGGCAACAAACAGAATTTTTTTCATTCCTCTTAGCTCCTTTTCTCAACTTTTGGTGTTCCTTTAAATTTTTCCATAGTGTTATTTTCGCTGCAATTTATATCTGCTCCTGCGAAAATATTTTTAACTGTTTTAAAAAGTATTTTTATATCAAGCATCAGACTGATATTATCGACATAATAAACATCATAGTCAAATTTTTGTTCCCAGGTTATTGCATTTCTTCCGTTGACCTGAGCCCATCCCGAAATACCCGGTCGCACCTCGTGGCGCCTCGCCTGATAGGGTGAATAAAGCTCAAGATATTCACAAAGCAACGGCCTCGGGCCGATAAAACTCATTTCACCTTTTAAAACATTGATAAACTGAGGCAACTCATCAACACTTGTCTTTCGCAGTAATGCGCCCAGAGTTGTCATACGCTCCATATCAGAAAGAGGTCTGCCGTCTTTATCGTGAGTTTTTATGGTCATTGTTCTGAACTTATAGACCTCAAAAATCCTGCCGTCTTTGCCGGGACGTTTTTGTCTGAAAAGAGCAGGACCGCCATCATGAGCCCTGACAGCAACAGCAACCACCGCCATCAAAGGTGAAAATATTATCAGACCCATAAGCGCAACAAAAAAATCCAATATTCTTTTAAAAAATTTATACAAAGCATTCACTCCGTCGATCAGCTTTTATTCACTCTCGTGATAGTTTGGAACAATAGTTTTGAGCAAATCTCTTATCTGTGATGCATCAGCTGTTTTTAAAGCCTCTAACTGCTTAATAAAAAGCTCATCATCCATTTTAACAGGACTTGTGATATAAATTTTATTGTTTGCTGTCATTTTTCTTTCGTCAATTTCTTCTTCAAGGGCGAGTTCTTCATATAACTTCTCACCGGGGCGCAAACCTGTAAACTTGATATCAATATCAACATAAGGCTTGTAACCTGAAAGACTGATAAGATTTTCAGCAAGAGTGAGAATTTTAACAGGTTCACCCATATCAAGAACGAAAATCTCACCGCCTGATGCCATACCGCCGGCCTGAACAACAAGCTGGGATGCTTCGGGAATGGTCATAAAATATCTTGTAATATCAGGGTGAGTGACAGTAACAGGTCCGCCGCTTTTAATCTGCTCTGTGAAAAGAGGAATAACACTTCCGCTTGAGCCGAGAACATTACCGAATCTTACAGCGGCAAACTTTGTTGAAATCTCACATTTTCTTTCAAAATACTGAATAATCATTTCAGTAACACGCTTTGTTGCGCCCATAACATTTGTGGGGTTAACAGCCTTATCGGTTGAGATGCTTACAAAGCGTTCAACATGATATTCAACAGCAATCTTAGCAAGATTATATGTACCGAAAACATTGTTTTTAACAGCTTCTTTCGGGCTGTCTTCCATTAAAGGAACATGCTTATGAGCAGCAGCATGGAAAACAACATCGGGATGGAACTCGTCAAAAACCTCTCTGACTCTTGTTTCATCTCTGACAGAGCCGATTCTTATATGAACCTCGGGGAAGCCTTTATAAAACTTATCAAGCTGATTTTTAAGCACGTAAGCATTATTTTCGTAAATATCAAATATAATAATCTTTGAAGGGGAATATTTTGAAATCTGTCGGCAAAGCTCACTACCTATTGAACCGCCACCACCTGTGACAAGAACACACTTACCTGTTATGTATTTACAGATTTCGGTGTCAAGTTTAACTTCAGGTCTTGAAAGAAGGTCTGTAATGTTGACATCTCTGATTTTTGATTCAGTGCCTTCAACCATTTCAAGAACACTTGGTGAAATTTTGAGATTACAGCCGGTAGAAACACAAATGCTGAGAATTTCGCTCAGACGGGTATCGTTGGCTGAAGGAATACAGATGATAATTGTGTTGATTTTATATTTTTCAGCAAGATTGACAATATCGTTACAGCTGCCCTTAACGGGGATACCTCTGATTGACTGACCAAGTTTAAACGGGTTATCGTCAACAGCCACAACAGGTTTACCTTTTTTATAATTATTGGCTTCAAGCTCTTTGATAATGATCATACCCATATCGCCTGCGCCGACAATCATAACTCTGTTGTTGTTTTTGTGAATTAAATCAAGAATATTTCTCGATGAGCGTCTGAGAGTTCTGTAACCAAATCTGAAAGCACAGACAAAAAACAAAATCAATGATGTGCTGACAATGTAAAAGGATGTTCCGAAATTGCCACCATCGATATTGGAAACTTCAAAACCGAAATTTGACATAATAAGGTCAATTGCAATACTGGAAATTCCGCCTATAACAGTGGCACCGAAAATTTTGGAAAGCTCTTTGGTGCCGGCATATTCCCACATACTCTTATAAACTTCAAAAGCAGCATACAAAAAGATAAAAACAACTGTTACAGGAATACTTCTTTGCATAATTGCAGTAAAACCGTTAAGCTCAAT
>JAZRME010000189.1:0-6635 GCA_045647325.1 Acutalibacteraceae bacterium
TTAGTCGCAGAACTCTGCCACGCAGCGGTCGTAAGCGGCAACGGGATCTGCAGCCGCGGTAATGGGTCTGCCCACAACGATGTAGTCAGAGCCGATCTTCTTTGCTTCTTCAGGTGTCATAACGCGCTTCTGATCGCCAACCTCACCGTCCGCAAAGCGTACACCGGGTGTAACTGTAACAAAATCATTGCCGCAGGTCTGGTGTACCTTGCCTGCCTCAAGAGGTGAGCAAACAACACCGTCAAGGCCTGCAAGCTTTGCGTTGTTGGCATAGTGCATAACAACCTTGTCAATAGGCTCGTTGATGAGAAGGTCGTTTTCCATTCTCTCCTGACTGGTGGATGTGAGCTGAGTAACAGCAATGAGAAGAGGTCTTGTGCCGTCTTCTCTTGTGAGGCCTTCAATAGCGGCTTCCATCATTGAAATGGTGCCTGCAGCGTGAAGGTTGCACATATCAACATCCATTGCAGAAAGAACGCTCATAGCCTTTTTAACTGTGTTGGGGATGTCGTGAAGCTTGAGGTCAAGAAAAATCTTGTGTCCTCTTTCTTTAATGCCCTTTACGATTTCGGGACCTGCACCGTAAAAAAGCTCCATACCGATTTTAACATAGGGCTTTTCCTCAGTGAATTTGTCAAGGAAATCAAAAACCTTCTGCTTGTTGCTGAAGTCACAAGCAATAATTACATCTTTACCCATTAGTGAGCACCTCCGATTATATCTTTTAAATTATTTATTGAATACTTTTCCATAACTTCAGGAAGACTGTCAATTATATTTTTACAGGCGAACGGTTCAACAAGATTTGCCGCACCGACCTGAACTGCAGTAGCACCTGCGAGCATCATTTCAATAACATCTTCCGCTGTTGAAACACCACCCATACCTATGATGGGAATTTTAACTGCCTCATACACCTGATAAACCATTCTCAACGCAACAGGAAGAATTGCGCTGCCTGAGAAACCGCCCATTTTATTATAAATAACAGGCTTTTTAGTTTTAAGGTCAATTCTCATACCGAGAAGTGTGTTTATCATACTGATACCGTCAGCGCCGTTCTCTTCACAAGCTTTTGCGATTGAAACAATATCAGTTACATTGGGGCTGAGTTTAATAAAAACAGGCTTTGTTGTCACAGCTTTGACGGCCTTTGTGACCTGCGCAGCTGCTTGAGCACTTGTACCGAATGCCATACCGCCATTGTGAACATTGGGGCAGCTGATGTTAACCTCAAACCAACCAATCTGATCCTGAGAGTCAAGCTTTTCACAAGTGTAAGCATACTCTTCAATAGAAAAGCCGCTGACATTAGCCATAACTTTTTTGTCAAAACAAGCCTTAAGCTTAGGAAGTTCATCGCTGATAACCTTGTCAACACCGGGATTCTGAAGACCGACAGAGTTAATCATACCTGCAGGGCATTCAGCGATTCTGGGTGTGGGGTTACCGAATCGGGGCTCCTTTGTTGTTCCTTTAAAAGAGAAAGTACCAAGCTCGTTGATATCATAAAGCTCTGCAAATTCGTAGCCGAAACCGAATGTTCCGCTGGCAGGGATAACGGGATTGTCAATTTCAATTCCGCAAAGGTTTACTTTTGTGTTTACCATATTATCTCCTCCTTAACAAGAACGGGGCCGTCCTTACAAATTCGCTTATTGCCGTATTTGGTTTTGCAGCTGCAGCCCATACATGCACCGAATCCGCAACCCATACGCTCCTCAAAGCTGAGCTGACCTGAAGTTTCGGTAGCGTTATAAAGAGCCTTGAGCATAGGCTCGGGACCGCAGGTATAAAAATATGTATATTCACCGATTTCTTTAAGAGCATCAGTAACAAAACCTTTTACACCGACGCTGCCGTCAACTGTGGCAACATAAGTTTCAACACCTAATGCTTCAAATTCATCTTTATAAAAAACTTCATCAGCTTTGTTAAAGCCGAGAATTGCGACAGGGTTTTTGCCCTCGTCTTTAAGCTTTTTAGCAAGGTTAAACATCGGAGGCACACCGACACCACCGCCGATAACAACAGGTCTGTTGCCGCTGACTGATGTGTCAAAGCCGTTACCGAGACCTGTGAGTATATCAAGCTTGTCACCCGGTTTCATCTGTGACATAACTTCTGTGCCTTTACCTACAACTTTATAGATAATCACAACCTGCTTATCGTTGTAATCACACACAGAAATAGGTCTGCGCAGGAAAAAGCCATCAAGCCTGATGTTGATAAACTGACCTGACGCTGTGATAGCTGAGGTATCACCGTTAAGAATCATTTTGTAAACATCTTTTGCGATTTTTATGTTTTCTGCGATTTCAAAAATTCCCTGTTTAGTCATTTTCTTCCTCCTGCCATACGATATTTCCTTTATACATAGTCATAAGGCATTTGCCATAAACCTTCATATCTTTAAAAGGAGTGCTTCTGCCTTTTGACATAAAATCATCGGGGTTTATTGTGTATTCATCATCAAAGTTAAAAACTGTCATATCGGCACTTGCACCGATTTCAATATCAGAACCAAGACCAAATCTCTTTGAAGGGTTGTCATGCATAAGCTCTATAAGCTTCTCAAGAGTAATAACACCCTTTTTAACAAGATGAGTATAAAGCACACTCACAGCAGTTTCAAGCCCGACAACACCCATAAGACTACCGGCAAGGCCCTTGCTCTTTTCTTCGGCAGTGTGAGGCGCATGATCAGTTGCGATCATATCGATTGTGCCGTCAAGAATACCTTTGATAAGAGCTTCTTTATCATCTCTTGCACGAAGAGGAGGATTCATTTTGAATCTGCCGTCTTCCTGCAAATCTTCATCACAAAGCACAAGATAATGAGGACCTGTTTCACAAGTGACATCAACACCGTTTTTCTTGGCGTTACGGATAACCTCAACGGTTTCTTTAGCTGAAATATGACAAACATGATAAGGGCAGCCATTAACCATAGAGAGCTCAAGATCTCTTTGCACCGGACCCCATTCACTTTCAGAACAGATACCTTTATGGCCATGAGCTTTGCAATACTCACCGTCATGAATATATCCTCCGAAAAGAAGGCTGTTATCTTCACAGTGAGCTGTGATAATCTTGCCCAGAGACTTAGCCTTTTCCATAGCAGATGCCATCATACCGACAGACTGCACTCCCCTGCCGTCATCTGAAAAAGACACAACATAGTCACTCATAGCTTCCATATCAGAAAGTTGCTCACCTTTCTGACTTACGGTAATTGAACCGTAAGGCACAACATTTATAACAGCATCTTTTTTGATAGCATCAAGCTGAAGCTTCAGATTGTCGTAGCAATCAGGCACAGGGTTAAGATTGGGCATTGAGCAGACTGTGGTATATCCGCCTCTCGCAGCAGCCTTTGTGCCGGATAAAACGGTCTCTTTAATAGAAAAACCCGGCTCTCTGAGATGAACATGAACATCTATGAGACCGGGAAATATAAATGAATTTGTAAAATTATAAACAGTTACTCCGTCAAGGTCTGCATCAGAAGACAATAAGTCAGCTATAACACCATCTTTAACAAAAACGGATACCCTCTTAAACTCACCTTTGATATAAACATTAGCATTTTTAAGCAAGTATTTCAATGCAGATTCTCCTTTCACTATATTCGAGTCATTTTATCATAAAATGCACATAAAGTCAATCAGAATAAGTGGTTTTAACAAAAATAATCAACCTTCCGTGTAATGCAACGCACGGAAGGTCGGTTTTTAAATCAACGATATGATAAAATCAAAAACAGTACGGATGAATGAAACAATAATTGTGAAAACATCAGTGTTCTCTGTCGGCTTGTCAATGGTTTCATCGGGAACAACGATATCTTCTCCGACACTGTCTGTTACTACCTGATATGTAAAGCTGTTGCTGCTGTTATTCTGAGCATAGATATGGCCCTGAGTTCCGTTGTAGCAATAAAGAGTGAATCCTGAAACCTGCTTATATGATGAGCCTGAAATTATGTAACCGAAAGCATAGTCTCCGACTGTTGTAACAGTAGATGGAATTTTAACGCTCAGTAAGGCAGGGCAACCAAGAAACGCATAACGATAAACCTTTTTAAGCCCCTCTGAAAGATTGACAGTCATAAGATTGTCACAATTCAAAAAAGCGCCTTCGTTAATATTGATAACGCTTGACGGTATTGTTACAGCAGAAAGATTATCACAGTTATTAAAAGCATAAGTTCCGATACCGGTTACTGTTGAGGGAATTGTAACAGTTTCAAGACCCTGAACATTTGAAAAAGCATAGTCAGCTATAGCTTTCAATGACGAAAAACCTGAAAGATCGCCATAAAAACTGTCACAGCCAAAGAAAGTATGCTCTTCTATAGTTGTAACTTTAGGCGCTGAAACTTCAATAAGATTGTCGCTATCAGCAAATGCATAACTTCCGAGCGCTGTTGCTTTGGGAAGACTTACACTTTCAAGCGAAACGCACATTGAAAAAGCACGGCTGTTCACTGTAGTAACATTCGTTGTTGTTATGGTTTCAAGATCGTCATCACCGAGAAATGCAGCGTCTGAAATCACCTTGACAGTTACCGGTGTAGAATATGAAAAATCTGTTTTTCCTGAAGGGTATCTGTATAAAGTTGATCTGTTTTTATTCATCAATTCACCGTTAGTGCCGGTAGAATAAACTGTGTTTGATGAATTGACAGAAAAAGACTCAAGTCGGTTACAAAAAGCAAATGCATCTGAACTAATTGAAGTCACCGAAGCAGGAATATTCACCGTTGTAACACCGCTTGAATAAAACGCACCTTCGCCGATTGTTTTTACTCCGTTACTGATAGTAACTTCATCAAGATTTGTGCAGTTTTCAAAAAGCCCTTCAGGTATAGTCACCACATTACTTCCGATAGCGACATTCATTCCCGAATCAGCACCTGAAGCGCCAAAAACAGAATAGCTCCGGCTTGTAAGCTCAGGAGTTAAAAATTCAACATAAGTGAGCCCGGTACACTCAGCAAAAGCCTGACTGCCCAAGCTTTTTATTGTGTCGGGAAAAACAAGACTTGCGATACCGGAACAGCCCTTAAACGCTGAAGGTCCTATTGTTGTTAAAGACGGTGGAAATGGTAAATCAGTAATTCCCGTGCAATAGCTGAAAGCTCCGTTGCCAGCAGAAACAACAGCACTAAGGTTAAAAACACTGAGCTTTTCACAGTTTCTGAAAGCATAGTCACCGATTGTTTCAACACCTGCGCCGATAACAGTTGTCAGCGCTTTGCATCCTCTGAAAGCATAGCTACCGATTGTTTCAACAGACGAGCTCATTGTTACTGTTGTCAATTTTTGATATTTATAGCCGCTGATATTATAAAAAGCGTAGGCACCCACAGATGTTACACCGTCACTGATTATAACATTTTTGATATAATTCTGATAAGGTGACCAGGACGGTGCGCTCTCGGCAGAATAATTTTTCATATCGCCGCTGCCGTAAACAACGAGTTCACCTGTATAAGTATCCAGATCCCATAAAACTCCACTACCACAGGCACCTGAATACTCTGCTGCGAAAGCAACCGGAACACTTACCGTAATTATAAGAAATGCTATTGTTAAGCTTAAAAATAAAGATAAACCTCTTTTCATAGCATACACCTCACTATTTTAATTATAACACTATTCACGATTCTTTTCAACAAAAAAGATGTAACCACGTGCATGGTTACATCAATGAGCGTTTATTTATGATATTTTCCTCCGGAGCTGATCTGAAAAGCTCTGTAAATCTGCTCTAACAACATCACCCTTGCAAGTTGATGAGGAAAAGTCATCTCTGACATTGAAAGCTTGTAATCAGCCGCTTTTTTCACTTCATCACTCAAGCCAAATGAACCACCGATAATAAAAACAATATTGCTTTTACCTGTTACAGCGCAGGCATCAATGGACACGGCAAGTTTTTCTGACGGCATTTGTTTACCCTCAATGCACATAGCATAGACAAATGAATTCTGAGGGATTTTTGATAAAATCTCTTTGCCTTCATTGGCAAGAGCCATTTCAATTTCGCCCTGAGCAGGGTTATCAGAAAGTCTCTTTGGCGTAAGCTCAATAATATTAAGCTTACAAAAAGCATTAAGACGCTTTGAATATTCAGCGCAGGCATCACGAAGGTATTTCTCTTTAAGTTTGCCTTCGCATATAATTGTAACACTTAACATCAGAGAATCACCTCTCTGCAATCCTGCCCTGCAACATACATCATATAATCGCAACCTTCTTTGGCACCCATTGTTTCAAGAGCTGCGAAAGATGTCTGAAATGCAAGTTGGGGCATATTATTCTCTTTACTCAAATGGCCGAGCACAAGCCTGGTTGTTCCGTCTTTTACAAGACGTGTAACCAGATCGGCACAAGCCAAATTTGACAAATGGCCTTTATCTGAAAGAATTCGTCTTTTCAGAGCGTATGTATAAGGTCCGTTACGAAGCATACCGATATCATGATTTGACTCAGCAAGAATGAGATCACTGCCCTCAACGGCAGAATACATCTCTTCGCTGACAATGCCTGTATCAGTAAGAACAGAAATTTTTCTCTCGTCCGGGGTTTCAACAGTATATCCGAGGCTGTGAGCGCAGTCGTGCGAAG
>JAZRME010000190.1:0-5064 GCA_045647325.1 Acutalibacteraceae bacterium
AAGGAGCATTACCATTCTATCAATACCAGGCGCCATACCTGCATGTGGAGGAGCACCGTATTGGAATGCAGTATAAAGCGCGTTGAAGCGAGATTTAAGCTCATTTTCGCTATAGCCTGCAATTTCAAATGCTTTTTTCATAATATCGTTATCGTGGTTACGAACAGCGCCTGAAGCAAGTTCGATACCGTTACAAACAAGGTCATACTGATAAGCAAGAACTTCTGTAGGATCTTTTGTAAGAAGAGCATCCATACCGCCCTGAGGCATTGAGAACGGGTTATGAGTAAAAATAGTTTCGCCTGTTTCTTCATCATTTTCGTACATAGGGAAGTCAACAACGAAGCAGAACTCAAATGCATCATCACGAATAAGATCAAGCTGATCTTTACCTGCAAGCCATGTACGGATATGACCTGCCTTCTTTTCTGTATCATTCTTTTTATCATCACAGATAAAGAAAAGAGTTTCACCCTCTTTTACACCTGAGAGAGCTGTAATTTCAGCCTTTTGCTCTTCTGAAAGGAACTTTGCGATAGGACCGGCAAAAACGCCCTCTTTAAGAGTGATATAACCGAGGCCGCCAAGTCCTACTTCAGCAGAAGTTGCAAACTTGAGAGAATCTTCAAAGAATTTTTTAGATTTACCCTTACAATCAGCAACAATACCTCTTACAGGTTTGCCCTTGAATGCAGGGAAGTTTACACCTGCAAAGAAATCTGTCAGGTCGCAAATTACAAGAGGGTTGCGCAAATCGGGCTTATCTGAACCGTAAGTCATCATTGCATCAGCATAAGTGATACGGCGGAAGGGTCTGGGAGTAACCTTTTTATCAGAAAATGTTTTGAATGTATCATAAATTACATCTTCGCAAACATCAAGAACCTCTTCCTGAGTGGCAAATGCCATCTCAAAGTCAAGCTGATAAAACTCACCGGGTGAACGGTCAGCACGGGCATCCTCATCACGGAAGCAAGGAGCAACCTGGAAATATCTGTCAAAACCTGACACCATAAGAAGCTGCTTGAACTGCTGCGGAGCCTGAGGCAAAGCGTAAAACTTGCCGGGATGTTTACGGCTGGGAACAAGGAAGTCACGAGCACCTTCGGGTGAAGAAGCTGTGAGAATAGGAGTCTGCATATCAAGGAAGTCTTTAGCTTCCATTTTATTTCTCAGATGACGGATGATTTTTGAGCGCATAACAAGATTGTTATGGTTTTTGGGGTTACGAAGGTCAAGATAACGATATTTAAGACGAAGCTCATCCTTGCTGAGTCTTGAATTTCTTACTTCAAAGGGGAGCATATTTTTGCTCTTGCCTAACACCTGAAGACTATCAGCAATAAGCTCAACATCGCCTGTTGCGATTTTATTATTGACTGTTTCTTCATCACGCTTTTCAACAACACCGCTGACAGAAATAACAGTCTCACGGTTTACATTTTTTAATAATTCTTCATTATGAATTACCACCTGTGTTACACCGGTGTAATCACGAAGGTCAACAAAGATAACGCCACCGTGGTCACGCACAACGACAACCCAGCCTGCAAGCTGAACGGTTTTGCCGATATGTTCATCACGGATGTCGTTACAAAATAACGTTCTGTACATGATAGTGTACCTCCTGATTTCTGCAAAAAATAAGCCCCGGGAATATATAAAATATTCCCGGGACGAGTAAATAAATTCACCCGCGGTGCCACCCGCATTGATGCCAAAAAGCATCCTCTTTTAATATTAAATTAAAGATATAGCACAGAGTGTTCCCAAGCTTACTACTCATCTCAAACGCGCTTTCAGTCGGTGACGCATTCTCCCTGACAGACTTTCCATAAAAGCTGAGTCTCTATATATATTATAGTCAGATTTTTATTTTTGTCAACAGAAAATTCTGCACATTTATCTGTTAAAAAGCAAGAAATATTGTAACCTGAACCTTATCTTTTTTGACAAATCGGCGAAAAACTTATTTAATTCTGTTGGCAGTCTCATCCTCAATTATAAAAATCTTATCATATTCATCATAATGAGCTTTAATGTATTCCTGAGAATCGGCTATATTTTCGGCATCATATTGCTCATGGTCAACATCTTTCCAATTAAAATACTGACGCACACTATAGGCTTTATATGTGCCCATTATTGCCGATTGGGTAAAGACTGAATATCCATCCCAATTGCCAACTGTTACAAAAAGTGTTTTTTCATCAGGGCTGTCATAATTTTCCATAATGCTCTGAGTCAGCTTTTCGGTCGCTTCACTATAATCGTATATCGACACAAGCTTATGAGTTGACGAAATTCCGAAAGAAATAAAAATACAGATAACAGGAATAATCATCTTTTTGAAACTGACATCTGATTGAGACAAACAGAAACTTAACAAAATCGCCATGCCGCATAAAACAGGATATGCGTGCATTTCACCTGCGCTGCCAATCACCATCAACGGCAAAGCAAGACCTGCCACACAAACAGCAAGACAAAGAGCAGTAAAAATCTGCTTTTTCTTAAAAATCAGATGAACTGCATAAACAGCGAAATAAACTAAAAAAGCAGCTGACAGCAAAACAGTCACAACAACCAGGGCGATTGAACGCTCTTTGCCAAAAAGCGCAATAGCGTCAACGCCTGTTGCCCCTGAAGCAAAAAGAAGCACTGCATTTTTGATTGTTGAAAAAGAGAATATGCTTAATTTATATGTACCGCTGCTGTTACCCAATGCAATCTCGCCATAAAGGGCAAACCTTGCAGCAAAATAAACAGCCACACTCAAAAGAGAAAAAACAACCTGTCTGATGAATTTTTTAACAGCCTGAGAGTTTTTGCAAAATCCTGCCCAGGTTTTTTCACACAAAAACGCATCAAAAATCGGAATAACAAAAAACCACGAAACGCCCGACTCTTTCCACAAAAGAGCTATCATACATAAAATGAGATAATAGTATCCGCCTTTTTTCAGATGAAGCCAGATCGCAACAAGACCAAAAAGAACACTGAAAGCCTGATTTAAAGCGTCAGGCGAAACAACAACGGCCCACACGGCTGACGAAAACATAAAAAAGCAAACGGCAAACCTGCTCCATTTTAAATCTACACCGATTTTTTTGGTTATGCTGCCCACAAGAAGAGCATTTATCACATGACCGGCAACAACAACCACACGGTTAAGCGCCGGAAAAAGCCCCGGAAACAAGCCCATCAGCCCACCAAACAACGCATCAAAGGGCCGCCAGAATTCATCACCGGGCAAAAGGCTTTTTAAATTAAAATCCGGGTGCGGAGATGTAAGATAATGCCAGTCGTCTGATAACGGAGAAATGGAAAACACAAGGCAATAAATCCCTGCAAACGAAAGCGCATAAAACAGGAATTTAAAAATATTATCTTTTGATATCTGTTTTTTCATACAACTACCTCTTAACAAAGCAATCAAAACACGGCAGCTTTGCCGTGTTTTGGCTTTATGATTCAGATAAGGCTTCTGCCTTCCCAATCCTCATCAGGTGAAAGACCGAGAAGCTTCACAATAGTAGGAGCAATATCTATAATATTTGCTTCACCGATTTCGCTACCTGCTTCAAAATCTTTACCCTTGATAAAAATCGGAATAGTCATATCTTCAGGTATATCAAAGCCGTGAGTTCTGTCATGTCCACCATGGTCTGATGTGATGATATATGTATATTCTTCATCACCGAGCTCCTGCATAATTTTTTCCATATTTGCCCAGCTGTTACGGAGAGCTTCAATATATTCTTCACTCATCCAGCCGAAATTGTGACCTGCCCAATCAGAAAGACCGAAATAAACAAAAGTGAAGTCTGTATCAAATTTTTTAAGATAGTCTATCGCCTCGTCGGTGATCATCTCACCTGCTTCTTTATAGCCGAGTCTGCGACCTGAATAAAAGCTTGAACGGGTAAGCGAATTGGGTCTTGACACGTCACGCAAATCTTCCCAATTATAAAAAATTGCGCTGCGTTTATTAGCATTTTTAAGCACCTCACATAATCCGAGGATCGGTCTTACCTGAGGCATATAAATGTTGGTTGTTGTTCCGTGCCGTTCAGGAGTTACACTATGAAAAAGCGAAACATGGCACGGTAATGTAACAGAAGGAAACACTGTACCGGCATTAAGGGTGTAAGCAGTTTCTTTCATAATTTTCTGAGCAGCAGGAACATCTGATAACGCATCAGGTCTCATACCGTCTGCAAGCATTAAAATAACTTTCATTTTTATCTCTCCTTGTTTTTTAAAACAGCACAAAAACCTTCACCGATTTCTCAGTGAAGGTCTTTTTATTATTCTTTTACGCTCTTTTTGTATTCAGCAACAGCCTCATCATAAGCTTTCATAGATTCTTCGGTAGGAATATATTCAGCTCTTTCGGTGTTAGCTATTGTGGGCGGATTGCCTTCTGAATCATAGCAAGGTGTAAGGAAATCGTTTTCATACAGAAGTCTGTCTTCTTCTTTACGGAAATCCGGAATATCATAGGGAGTGCCGTACTCAAGAGCACTTCTGTGGCCAAGAATAGCAACAGATGCCATTGTAGTTGCAAAATATTCATCAAACATAGGCTTTCTGTTTTCACGGATGCTGTTAAAGAACTCTCTTACGATAAAGAAGTCGCCACCGCCGTGACCTGCTTTTTCAGCAGCCTCTTTTGCATCGGGCTCAAAATCAGCCTCGTATTTGCTGACTCTTTCTTTGCCTTCAGGAGTATGCTCCTCATTGAAAGAAAGAAGAACCTGATTATCTTCACCACGAAGATTTTCAATCTGACCCAATTCACCGCAGACACGGTATGTGTTGGCATGACCGCCAAAGTGTGACCAGCCTGTTACACGGAAAACAGAATCATCATCATTAAGGCAGGTTACAACAGCGCTTCTGTCAGGAAGTCTCCAATAAAGGCTGCCGCCGCCATTCTCTTCGTTAAGAGGTCCGAAAATGGGCATAGCTGTTACTCTCTTGGGGAACGCACCTGTGATATACATAAGTGGGCCGAGAGAGTGAGTGATATAATAAATTCTGGGGATGTGGTATCTCCAA
>JAZRME010000191.1:0-6530 GCA_045647325.1 Acutalibacteraceae bacterium
CCTGTCACCTGTCTGATAATATTTTATACTAATCAGCCACAAATTACAACAGGTAATTACGAAAATAAATTGATTGTTTTTTGTGTCTTTTGCCGAAAAACATTTGTCTTTTTAACTATTTTTAAACTTTTTATATGTAATTTATACAAATAAAACCAAATTTACGGTTGCAAGGGCACCGATTACACTCCTTTTGTTGGCCTGTTTTCGTGCAAATCCGACAATTTACTATTGACCTTGTGCACTTTTGAGGGTACAATTCTGTTATTACCAACGGAGGTTTTATTATGAACAACAAAACGAAAAAGATTTTAGCAATTCTGCTCAGCATTATTATCATTCTCGGCGGCGCATGTGCATATCTCTATTTCAGATATTACCGCACAGACGCGAAGGAAACAGTGAAGCTCAGCGAATTCACCGACGCACCCGATATCACCCTCACCGCCCACCGCGGACTTTCTGCCCTGGCGCCCGAAAATACGATTCCCGCCATTGAGCTTGCAGGTGAAAACGGCTACAAATATGTTGAATTTGACATTCATCAGACCGAGGACGGCGTATGGATTCTTAACCACGATGAGCATATAATCAGAATGACAGGCCGACTCGGTTATATCAAAGATTATACATACTTTGAACTTGCAGAATTTTCAATCAACAATGGCGCAAACCATAAAAACTATCCCGACTTAAAATTACCGTCACTTGACGATGCTCTTGATGCTTGTCTTAAACATAACATCATACCTATGATTGAGATTAAAAACTATACTGACGAAGGTATCAGAAGCCTTGTTGACTCAATCACAAGCCACGGCTTTGAAGAGTCTTGTTATGTTATATCTTTTAACTACGATGCAATTGAAAGCGTTGAAAAAGAAAACGAAAACATCAGTCTTTTATATCTTATTTCAGAATTTGATGAAACAAACCTCAAGCGTTGTCTTGAAAACCCTCACCGTGGAGTAAGTTTTAAAGCTGACCCTGAAGTTAACACAGCTGAGTCAATCGACACCCTGCGTGAAAATGATATTGAACTTTTCACATGGACTGTTGATGAAAAAGACGCCATTGATTATTATTACCCGTTAGGTGTTAAAAACTTTGTAACAAACAGAATTTTACCATAAAAACTGAGCCGCCTCATTATGAGACGGCTCTTATTTTTATATTCTCTTTAAAATATCTTCAAATGTTTCTTTGATTACCTTCTGAGTGTTTGGTCCCATTGAGTTTGTTTCGTGATAATGTCTTCTGTCAAATCTGTCACGAGCTGTGTTGAGATAAGGCTGAGTCTTATTAAGAACAAAATCATTGGGTGGAACACAGTAACCTGTCATATCGTTGCTGACACCGAAAACAACAAGATTCGGGTCATTGGCAACCTCAACAAGAGGAGTGGGGTTCACATCTTTATCAAGACCTGTTGATGAAATTTCAGCTTCGTCATATCCGCCAAAAACAGTTGACTGGAACATTTCACCTGGAAGAAGAAGAATCTTTTGTGAACCGATCTGCATATAAGTCATTTCAGACTTAAGAGCAACACCTAATTCACTATTGTCGCAAGGATAAGGATCGTTGCTGAATGTCTGACGCATACCCAGAAGCATAAGAACATTGTTATCAACAGGAAGATAGAACTTTTGTTGAACAATTGTCATCTCAGGCTCAAGCTCTTTATCATTATCAATAGCAAGAGCGCCTTCTGCAATAGCTTTACCCTGAAGCTTGATGTTGTTGACATTGTCGTTTTCATCAAAATCTGCCATATCAACGCCACCGATTGCACCAATGCCGAAAAGCACATTTGCGCCACAAGCTTCTTTGATATGTTCACGCATAAAGTAAGGATACTCACCACTGAGCATTCTGTTGCTTCCGCCTAATGAATTGGGGTGAGCAGAGAAGTTCATAATCCATGTCTCTGCGCTTCCGTCATCCGGAGCAAAACGAAGACGGGTTAAAGTTTCGTTGAGACCTTTTGTTGCACGGCCTGTCTGCTGAGCACCTTTGAGGTATTTAGTACCAAGATAAAGCTTACCTGCTTTTTTATTGGCATAAGCCTCTTTTGACACCTTAACCATAGTGTTCATAAGCATATTCATATAATCAGGGTCTTTACCGTCAGAGGGAATTGAAGCAAAAGGCTTACCCCAATATCCGAGGGTGTCAATACCTGAATGGCTGTGAGTTGTGCTGATATTGATACATTTACAACCAACTTCTTTTGCAAAATCAGCAAGCATTGAGCGAACTTTCATAACCTCAATGTTTGTCATACCTACGATATCAGCGCCGATCCAGAGCATACCTTCGTTATTGCCGCAATCAATCCATACTGCTGAAGTGTAAACAGGTGAAAGAATACCTTCCATCTTATGGCCTGAACCGTGGCCGGCAATCCAATAAGTTGTGTCTTTTGTCATATCTGGCATAATCTCAGCTGTTGAAAAGCCGACATTATAACCGTCACCCTTAATAACTGTAGGCATTACCTTTTCGATATCATCAGCTGTTTTTGACTTGCCTACTTTTTTGCCGTAGCCTTTAACTATTTTAACAATACCTTTTGAAACTAAATCCATAATATCCATAATATTACCTCCTTATTCTTCTGAATTTTCACCGGAATCCTGTGTCTGATCGTTACCGCCCTGAGTTGCGCTTGTGGGCTCACTTTCACCGGGGCGGGTAGGTCTTGTGGGTTTGAGTTCACCAAGTTGGCTTGAAACTTCAGACATAATATCCTCTATGGGATTTGAATTACCCTCATTACCTTCACCTGATGTTGTTTCGGTGAGATCTGTTATATCACTTGAATATTCAGTTGTTGAAGATGTAACAGTTGTAGTTGTCACATAGCTTGAACCTGAGCTGCTTGATGAAGATGATGAACCGCCTGACGGATTTCTCTTAGCGTTTGTGAAATCAAGCGCAGACTGTCTGTCGGCCTCAATAACAATATTTGTTTCACCATAAACAGCAAGTTGAAGCTTTTTAGCGCAGATGGGGTAGTCAACAATCCATACCCACTGATTACGGGCAGATGATGTGTTGACATAAGCTGAAGCCATTTCAACGCCCTGCTCCTGAGGTAAGGTGATTTCGTTAATTTCATACTTCATCCAACCCTGAGCAACAGCAGTAGCAAGAAGCGAAATAACCTCTGACTGAGTGTAACCTGTTCTGATAAATTCAGCAGTCTGTTTATATGCATTAACCAACTGACCGCTTGACGCAGACTTTGCGCTGGCAAGTAAAGCTTTGATAATCTTGCGCTGACGCTCTGTTCTGTTTACATCACTGTCAAGCTTTCTGATTCGGCTGTAAATCAAAGCCTGTGTACCATTAAGTTTAACATCATTACCATAAGGGAAGCTTGTCTGCTTTGATGTTCTGCGGATAAACATAGCCTCATTCTGCTCAACATCAACAGTAACACCACCGAGAGCATTAATAAGTTTTTTGAATGAAGCAAAGTCAACAGCAATATATTCGTCTATTTCAATTTTGAAATTCTTTTCGATGGTGTCAATCAGAGTTGCAGGACCTCCGAGACTGTAGGCAGCATTGATCTTTTCATATCGGCCATATGAACCGCCTGATTTTTTCGGGATATCCATATAAATATAACTGTCTCTGAAGAAAGATGTGAGAACAATCTTATTTGTTTTTTTGTTGATTGAAACAAGAATCATCGCATCGGCACGACCTGAAGAAGCAGTACCTGTTTCAGAGTCAATACCGCACAACAAAACATTAAGAACATTTTTGCTGTGCATCTTATCGCCATCGTTATTTGCCCAGCTGTAAAGGAAATCGTTGAGAGAGTTGGCATCGGTGACGTCACCCATAGCCTCAAGATCAACATCTTCATCCTCAATAACAGCGTCGTGGTTGTAGTCAACACCTGCATCACCATAATCAGCACCGTCAGTAACATGGAAAAGATATGCCACAACAGCGCCAAAAAGAAGGATAATAGCAACAATTATCGACACAAGTAAAATTTTAAGATTTTTATAATTATTCTTTTTGAAAAAAGATTGTTTATTTTTTTTAGTCATAGGCTCTTCTTCTGATTCATCATATTCAACTGACGCAGGAAAAATTTCATCCCCGTCGTCCTCGTCATAATTTATATATTTCCCGTATTTTTCAGTCAGATCATCAAGCTCGTTTGCAGAATCATTGTTGATTTCACCTGATTCTACACGTTTATTATATTCTTCCTGTGTGCTGAAAAAATTCTGGTCATCTTTATTATTCAAACTTCTCGCCCACTTTCACTCTTTATCACTATATATTATAGCACCCCTCCTTACAAAACACAACACTATAATGTAAATAAAATATGAAATTTGTCAAAAGAAAAGACCGGCATTAATGCAGGTCTTTAAAAGTATTATCAGTCAGCAGCTTCTTCAGCCTTGTCAATAAGTTCCTGAGGAATAGCCTCACCATGTTTAACAAAGAGAAGCATAATAATTGCCGCAGCGAAAACAATCGGGCTGTAATAGAACAACGACATATAAGTGCCGGCAAACATTCTGATTGCGCCATAAACTATGGGTGAAGCAATCTGAGCTGAGAATGTGGCTGTGTAATAATAGCCTGTGAATGTACCAACCTTGTCAACACCGCCGATTTCAAGAACAAGAGGAAGTGTATTAACAGTGATAAACATATTGGCAGCTCCGCCAAGCACAAGAACGGGATAAATAAGAATACTGAGGATTTTTGTAATATCCTTAACAGAGTCTGAAAGAGCTTTCAGCGCAACACCAAAAGTTGCATCAGAGCCTGTATTGAGAATTGAATCTGCAACATTGATTACACCTGAATAGATGCCTTCACCTGCATTTTCTTTGAGATAATCATCAAACACAGCGTAATTTTCATAAGCTGAAACATCGCCACCATTTTCAACGGCATTTCTGTATTCGATGTAGCCATCCATACTCAGAACAGAGCCTTCAGGAAGCTCAACACCATCAGCCTTCGCCTTATCTGACAACTCAGAGTTGTAAGTGTTGATCTGATCATTGACTGTAATATAAGCGTTATTTACAGTAACATAATCATTCATTGAAAGGTCGTTGTTGCCAAGCATTGAAACAAACACACCGAAGAAAACTATAAACGCTGAAAGGAAAATTGCAAGACCACCGAGGATAGTCTTTTTTCTGCCGAATTTTTTGCCAAGCTTACCTGCAGGAAGAGCGGCAGCCGCTGAAATAACAGCAAAAATGAGCATAAGAATAGTTGCTTCAGATGTGATTTTGTGAAGAATTTCTTCAGCAAAAAGTGAAAAGAATGTTGTGATTGCGTTTGTACCGCAGAAAAGGAAGAAAAGACAAGCGAGCATAAAGATAAGGCTCTTCTTTTCGCCTTTTGAAAGCTTAACGGCTTTCTTGGCTTCTTTTTCAGCTTTTTTAGCTTCTTTTTCGGCCTGTTTTCTTGCTTTTGCGTCAGCGTACTGATTAGCTTCGCCTTTGAGTCTGATACTTGTATCCTCCTCTTTCACGCAGAAAAGAAGAACAAGCATACCGGCAATCATAACGATTGAGCCGATAAGGAAAACGTATGGGAATGAAAGAGTTTCATCAGCTTTAATCTGCTCGTTTGTATAACCGGCAAAAAGAGAGCAAAGAGCAATACCGATTGTACCTGCGATCATACCTACAGCTGTTCCTACACCACCCATAAGGTTGATAACAGCGTTACCCTCTGAACGAAGTTCGGGAGGAGTAAGGTCAGGCATAAGCGCAACAACGGGAGCACGCCACAAAGACATTGAAAAAACAAAAAGAATAACGCAGATCATTGTCATTGCAAGGCTGCTTGTGTTAAGAGCAACAATGGGAATGAGTAAAAATAATATCGCAGAAATAGGTGCGCAGGAAACGATGAAAGGACGGCGCTTACCTAACTTTGAGTGACAGTTGTCTGAAAGTTTACCAAAAGCAGGTTGAAAAATAACACCAAAAATATTATCAAAAGTCATGATAATACCGATAAATAAAGGAACAAGGGTAAAGCCACCGCCGACAAGGGCAACTTCCTCACCCTGAGCTTCAGCAAACTTGGTCAGGAAAGGCATTTTTTCAACAAGAAAATCGCTCCAGCCCTGAACCATATCACTGCCTGAAAGCAATTTGTTTAAAATTTTGGTAATATATGGGTCATAAATAGCCCATGCGATTGATGCAGCCAAAAATCCGAAGCCTGTGAGTATTGTCTGCGGGTAATTGAGCTTCTTTTTATTTTCTGACAAAAAACATCACTCCTTTTTTATAATTTATGGTCTCATATTAACAGAATTCCCTGAATTTATCAATACTATTTTATAAAAAATATTATAACCCTTTTTTATCATATAAACAAAAAAGCAGCGTGAAATCACGCCGCTTAATGGTATTAAATTATTCCTGAACCTTTTTTGGCTCAATCTTGCCGTAAAGGCTGCCGCCGATATCTGAACGGGGAGCTCTTGTAGGAGCTGATTCAGAAGAATAGTTGTT
>JAZRME010000192.1:0-8642 GCA_045647325.1 Acutalibacteraceae bacterium
ATGTTCACGAGGGCGATGCAGCTCCCGAAAAGTGTCCCCAGTGCGGTGTTCCTGCAACTAAGTTTTCAAAGCAGGAAGAAGGTATGGCTTGGGCTGCTGAACACGTTGTAGGCGTTGCTAAGGGTGTTTCAGAAGACATTATTGCTGACCTCAGAGCTAACTTCAACGGTGAATGCACAGAAGTTGGTATGTATCTTGCAATGGCAAGAGTTGCTCACAGAGAAGGCTACCCTGAAATCGGCCTTTATTGGGAAAAAGCAGCTTATGAAGAAGCTGAACACGCTGCAAAATTTGCAGAGCTTCTCGGTGAAGTTGTAACTGACTCAACAAAGAAAAACCTTGAAATGCGCGTTGAAGCCGAAAACGGTGCAACAGCAGGTAAAGCTGATCTTGCAAAGAGAGCTAAAGAACAGGGACTTGATGCTATTCATGATACAGTTCACGAGATGGCAAGAGACGAAGCAAGACACGGTAAGGCATTTGAAGGTCTTCTTAAGAGATACTTTGGCTAATAAAATAAATATGGCGACAATAGCCGCCTGACTAAAAAATTAACGGGCGGATTGTAAAAAAATCCGTCCGTCTTTTTATAACAAACAACAAGGAGGATTGACTTATGAAAAAAATCTTAACATTATTAGCTACCCTATCTATAGCACTGACTATTTTAACTGCGTGTGCAGACAATACTATCCAGCCTACAGACGGACAAGTTGTTAACGCAGGAAACACCGTAAGCAATCCTGCTGTTACAACAGATGAAAACAAAACCGAGGCTACTCCCCCTGCTGAAGAAAAGCCGACAGAAGATAAAAAGACTGAGGAGATAAAAACAGAAGCTCCGACCAATAAGGTTGAGAGTAAAACCAAAGCTCCCACAGTAAAGCCCGGAAACGAAACTGAAACTCAGAAAAAAACTGAACCCGTTAAAAAGACTGAAGCTAAAACCACGGTTACCACAACCAAAGCTGCTCCTGAAGTAAAAACTACAAAAGAAGAAGCTAAAAAAGCCGTACTTAAACATGCAGGTCTTAACGAAAATGAAATCAGCAGATACAAAATTGAGCTTGACAGAGAAAAAGCCGGTATTGTATATGAAATTGAATTCGATGCAGGAAAATATGAATACGAATACGAAGTAAATGCCGAAAACGGCAAAATTATCAAAAGTGAAAAAGAAATCAGAGATTGATTCACTTTAAACTAAAATTTAATATAATCCTAATTTAATATTACCTGATTGCAAAAGGAGCAGAGATTTATATATTTTGTCTCTGCTCCCCTTTTTAGTGTATAAATGCCTGTAAAGATACTGCTTAATCTTTACAGGCATTATCTTTATTTTTTATTAAGTGCTTTCTTTAAATATGTCATTCCGTAGTTTCCGTTAAGCTCTTTGCTGACAGTCATATCATTCCATTCATCACAAGACTTTAAAAAATCAGCATTAGCAATCATTGTTTCAGAAATCGCTTTTTTAAGCTTATTTATTCTGATCGCAACAGCTTTTCTTTGAATAAAGCTGAGATACGGCTCAAGACTTTTTTCAAGAGAAGATGTGTTAAGAGATGTTATACATTCAACCAGCGTTGAATCAAGATACGGTCGGTTAATAAGACCTTCTTTATTAACAAATGCAGAACACCCGGCCAACGAAACTGACAAAGAAATATACGGAAAGAAAGTATTTGGATTATCGTTGTCAAAAGCACACACGCGACAAGAGTTTTTGTCATTTATCACGGTATAATTATTAGGTCCATGGTCAGTCTGACAGCAAATCACATCAAGAACATTAAGATTTGAAAGCTCTCTTTGAAGTAAACCTGTCGGTTCAGGAGTTATATCTGACATTCTGTCACCGGGAGCACTTTCGCTGATAAGACCGAATTTTCTTTTCTGACCTTCAATTTTAAGAACACACCATTGTGACCTCGTTATCATGTGAGAAAGTCCTAACGCATCAGCAACAATCTGCATAGACATCGCCTTAAGTGCGCCGAAAAAAGAATGTTTATCCCCTCTTGAATACACACTCGAATGAAGACTGACAGCAGCTGAACGCATACACCATATAAAATAAATCGCTATATCTTTCGCTTCATCAGGTAAATTATCAAGACCAAAGCTTTCAAAAAAATCAGCCTCATAAACCTGACTATCCCAAATTGAAAAATTCCGGGAAGCTGCAATATAATCAGACTCAGAGAGAGTTGAAATAAACCCGGCATCATTCACTTTTAAATCAATATATCTTTTGAAAGCAGAAATCTGCTGTTGTGAAAAATCAAGAACAATAGGAACTTCCTGCTTAAAACTGTCACAGTTTTTATTTATGTAACTGATGTTTTCAAAAAAATTGCTGACAGCATTTTTGATAAATATATCATCAGGCAATATCTCCGGGCACTCACGAAAATAAAAAGTTTTATTATCTGAGTTTATATGGATAATACTGTTAGTTGAGAGATTAAAATAAGAAACATCTTCTTTTTTTACACACATTTCAACAGGATCAATATTTTTCTCATCAACCCTTTTGTCGGTGAGCCTGTATAAAACTGAACGAAGAATCCGGTTCATAAAAGCTACTCCTATCTGATACCTTTCAAAAAAATACCTTCTAGCATAAGCTTAGCATTTTTTCTAAAATCTTTTATGAAAAAAGGTGCAACAAAAACTGTAAAAATCTGAGTGATAAGTGTTGCTGCTGCTGCACCCGAAGTTCCCCAAAGAGGAATAAAAATTAGATTTAAAATAACATTACTTATAGCTGCAGCAATATAAATAAATTTCAGAAATTTTTGCTTATCTTCACAAACTACCCAAGCATTTCTGGCAACGCCCAAATATGAAAAAGCAGTGTACCAGGTAACTATCTTCAATGGCATCGCAGCCGGAAGATAAGCCTCACCATAGAGAATCAGAATAATCCAATCACCAAAGATGCAAAAAGCAACAGAAATCGCAACAGCTATATAAAAAACAACGGCATAAAGCTGTCGGTTCTTCTTTTCAAAAAGCTGTTTATCGGTTTTAAATGATTGCATAATTGACGGATACATCGAATCAATTATCGACATCAGCACAAACGACCACATACCACACAAGGTAGTAGCGGTGGCATAAAAGCCGACATCAGCCTCAGAGAGCATCTGTTTGAGCATAAACTTATCGGCATAGCCGTAAACAGAAACCATCACACCGGGAAGAATGAAATATTTGCTTTTTGATAATATTCTCTTTGCGACAGATTTTGAAAAGCCAAGCTTTTCGCCACCGTACTTTTTATAACAAATCAAAAGCAAAACGCCAAGAAGAAAATAGTCAAGTGAAGTAGAAAAAGCAAACCACTCCACGCTTTTTTCAAGGGCAAGTAAAATAATTTTGTAAACAGAAGTGCCGACATAAGCAATAAGTGTTGCAACAGCCGTCACTTTTGAATTAAGCTTTGACTGAAACCAATAATTGAAGGTTTCAAAAATATTAAAAAGAAGACTGATACTACATAAAGCTGTGACTATTATTGTTGTTTTTTCTCCGGCATCAAGAATACTGACAAGGCAGACAATAACACCTGCTGAAAGAAAGCTTGAAACAGCCCGAAGCAGCAACGATGAGCCGATTACAATACCTTCCTGCTCAGGGTTATCAACAAGCTCCTTAACCAAAACAGAATTGATACCCAATGAGCAGAAAGATATAAAAAATGCAGTATATGCTGTAGCATAATTGATTATGCCGTAATTTGACGGACCAAGATAGCGAGCCGTCAACAAGCCTACAACAAGACTTATAACCATCTGCGCAACTTTTCCGAAAATCAGCCAGCCGGCATTTTTAACAGTTGCACTTTTAAATAACTTTTTAATCATCTGACAAATTCCTTATCACTTTTGCCGGTACTCCGCCTATTAAAGTATCACTATCAACATTTTTAGTAACACAGGCACAAGCAGCAACAACACTGCCGTCACCGATTTTTATTCCGCCTAAAACAGTACTTCTCACACCAAGCCAACAACCGTTACTAACAGTTATGTCAGCATTGTAGCCCTCACCTGCTCTGCGTGAATGTGAACCTATTTTATGGCTTCTCGTCTGAAAAGTCACTTCAGGCGCAATATCACAATCTGAGCCTATATTCACAGTGCCGTTACCGTTTACAGTAAAATTTTTGCCTATCCAGCAATTATTGCCGATAACAAGCTTACCTGTGCAATAAACGGGGCCAACAATTCTAGTGCCTTCCCCTATTTTGTGACCCATTTTCTGAAGAAGTCTGCGCTTTTTTTCAAAGTTCTTAGTCACTGCATAATAGTTATCCTCTAAACCAGTTATTGCTTATTATCGGAGCCTTACTGCAAGGACCGTCTTTATATAGGTCGCAATAACCATGGTCTTTTATTTCTTCTGTAAACTTAATAAGACGCTTAACAGAATCTTCAGCGTTCCACAAATCAACTATGGTGTGATATGCTTTTTTACCAAAAGACTTCTGCATTTCGGTATTAGTCAATAATAATTTCACTTTATTATAAAGATCATCGATATCACCGTTTTTATAAATAAAGCCATTCTCATTATTTTTTATCAGATAAGGTACAGAACCGGCAGCGCAACTCGCAACAACAGCACAACCACTGTTCATTGATTCATTGAGAACTGCTCCCCAGCCTTCATTAAAATCACTTGTAAAAAGAAACACACCTGCTTTTTCCATATAATTGCGCACTTCATCAGGAGTTGCTGACCCTAAAAAGTTGACACAATCAGACAAATCATTTTCTTCAACAGCGTTTCTGAGCATAGGCTCTGTTTCACCAACGCCCACAAAATCAAGAGTAAATGAAAACCCTTCATCTTTAAGGCGCTTAGCTACCGAAACAGCAGCTTCGGGATGTTTCCAATCCAAAAACCGACCACACCAGAGAATTCCGGCAGAATCCTTATGTAACATCAGCTCATTCAGATCATAAAGCTTTGTTTCAGGAAAATATCCCCATTTATAACTTTTGTTAAAAAAAGAAAAGTGCATAGCAAAATCTACTGTTGTGTAAGCACTTGCCGATAAAAGATAAAAAGATTTATATCTTGAATAATTTTTATAGTAAGTAAATATTCTAGGCAACCACTTTGTCACCTGATAGCCATGCTTAAAAACACGCTCAGAATATTTAAAAACAAGCTTATTCTGAATAAGTCTTGTTCTGACAAGGCTCAAAGGCGCATCACCAAGAATAACAACCTCCGCCTCGTTAATAAATCTTTCAAGAGCATCCGGAGTGAAATCTTCCTTCTTTTTAACAAAAGGAACATTTTCCTGTTCGCTCCAACCGAGATCTTTTCTGCTCTTTTCAAACTCAGCTGTAGAGATAAAAGTGAAGCCGTCTTTTATTTTAGAATTAAGCTCTTCACACAAAGATTTTTGGTGATGAGTATAATAATTTGATAAAAAAATCCATCCCATAAAAACAAACCGCTATCCTTTTAATTTATAAAGGTTGATATATTGTTCGCTTGATATATCTTTATCAAATAGCTTAGCTCTTGCTATACAATCCTCTTTTTTATAAGGATTTTTTGAACAAATACGTTCAATTTCAGCTTTAAGGGTATCAATATCATCTTTTTTTACAACCGAACCGCAAAGTTCAGATATGCATTCAGGGCTGCCGCCTGTATCAAAAGTAACAACAGGAGTTGCGCAGGCAAGAGCCTCAATATTTACAAGACCGAAAACTTCCTCACGGGTGGGATTGACAAACACATCAGCACAGGTATATATCTCTGCCAATTCAACAGGATTTTTAGTGCGTGAAACAGAGATAATATCTGACGGCAGACTTTTTTCAATCTGTGGATTTGTGCCGACGAGAACAATTTTATATTCATCCCCTAAAATTTGTGAAAGTTTTATAAACACATCAAAACCTTTTCCGTATCCCCAGTCAAAAGCCACTCCTAATACTATTTTTTTGTTTTCAAGATTATATCTGCGTCTGAAATCGCCCTGAGTAGGTTTAAAAATATCGTGATTTATTCCGTTATAAATAGTGGTAACATTATAATCCTTTAAAAAGGATTCTTTAACAAGATTTTCGAGCCAAAGTGAAGGGGTAACGATAGTTAAATCTTTCACACCGGTAAACCACTTCTTTTTAGCGCTCCACACCAATTTGGTTAAATCAGGCGACTCGGGAGCAAAACGATTTTTTTGAGGACAATTGTTACAGCCTGTTTTCCATTTTTCACATCCTGCAATAACAAAATGAGAACACCCTGCCGTAAATGCCCAACAATCATGCAAAGTCCAGATAACAGGTATATTGTTGTTTTTGATAAAACGAAAAAGTAACGGTAAGTTTATATAACTGCCGTGAAGATTATGCAGATGTATCACATCAGGGCTAAAGCGTTTGACTTTTTTTAAAAACGAGAGTGTTTTAAAAAACGAACCTGTTCCTTTAAACATTGTAAATCGTGAAATGGCACCATGAATACGACTATCCCACAAAGAGCTTATCTGAATTGTGTCATCAAAAGGTTTATCTCCTGCTTTAACATAACGGTGAGCCGAAAGACAGGATATCCCCTGTTTAACGCAAACATCATGAAGTGAACGGGCTATATTACCCGTACTCCCCTCCGCATAAACAGGATTGATTTGCAACACTTTCATAGTAATCTGTCAAACCCCTTTTTTGAAATATGAACGATTCATACCAACCATACAGCCGTTTATAAGACTGTAACACGCAAACAACCACGGCATACCTGCCAGAATCGGTTCAACAGTAAACTGCAATAAAACCGAAACATTTATAAGCAACAAAGTAAGTTTAAACTCGTGAGAATAATCTGTATAACGCAGATTTTTATAAAGATTGACTACACCCATAGAAAGAATAGCTATAAGTAAAATCAACGCAACAAAACCATATTCATCATAAGCATCAAGCAACAAATCATGAGCAAAACCATATTTTTCGTTAAGATGAAGACCGCCCATAGGATATCTTAAAGATTCTTTGATAAATTGCAATTTTGTTTCTAATCGTGAGCCATCGTCAATCATCGCAGCAATTGATCCGCCGAATCTTGAAAAAAGCTGTGAGTTAAGAATTCTGTCTCGCAGACCACCGATATTAAATGCAATTGCAATTGCCGAAACAATCAAACAAACCAACAGATAAAAAAGATTGTTTACCTGTTGAGAAATTTTATTGACTCTCATGTAAATAACACTTGTAATAATAAGACACACAAGAATAACAAGAAGAGTTCTTCCTGCAAGAATAAGATTATAAGAAAGAATAACTCCTATAACAGCAACAGACAATACACGATGCCACTTCTTGACAGATAAAAAGAACATAGCTGTTACCAATGCAAGAGCAAGACAAGCAAGAGTGTTCTGCCCGGTGGCTGCCATAGGCTCCCCTGTCCAGATATCATTGGTGTTTCGGCTGAGCTGATTGCCGAAGTTATAAATATAATTCATCAGGTAGTGTGAAAAAGAACCTAACGAAATTACCAAAAGCAGCGTATATCCCTGTTTCTGAATATAATCAGGCTCTAAATCAAATTTATTTTTGTGATCATTTTCAGTTGTCATATTAAGACCAACTATATAAAAACACAGCGGAGCCAAACAACGCAACATTGATAAAGGGCCCTCATCGGCGTTATATATTGCCATCCACAGACTAAGACCTATATAAGGCAAAATACCATAATCTATAACAAAATACCGGCGAAGCAAAGCAAGAACAACCGTTGCCCCGAAAACAAAGTAAAAAAACTTAGCCTGGAAGTTCATTGAAGCAAAAAACAACAACGCAAAAATAAGAACATTTTTTACTTTATTAACCTCAAATTTAAGAGTCATATTTCACCTCTTTGAGAAAATCAAGAATTTTAGCTGCCTGACTACAGGAGTTTTTTTGTTGAACTATAAACTGACGAGCCTTTAACGCAAAAGCATCAAGTTCATCTGATGAAAGCGAAAGGCATTTTTTTATTGCACAAGAAAGCGAAGAAGCTGAATTATCTTCAGCGCAAAAAACATAATCAAAATATTCTGAAGGTATCCCTTTAAGGCGCGTAGTGAGAAGCGGAGTGCCCGAAAGCATATATTCCACTGTTTTTGAGGGAAAACTGTACTGAGTAAATTCTTCATCAGCGCTGCGAGGGTTTATAAGAAGTGTCGCCTTACGCTCATAAGAAAGAATTTCTTCACGGGTAACTGAGCCGAAATATCTTATTTTCGGATTTTTTGCAGCTCTTTTGTTTATTTCGTGAACTGCCGTTCCGTCACCGAAAAGCCATAATTCAACATCAGGCAACTCAAGATCTTCAAACGCATCAAGAAGATTGATAAGACCGTATTTCTCGTGAAGCATACCTGCATACATAATTGCTCCCGGTTCAGCTTTTTTGACATCTGCCATATTATCAAGTGAGGAAATATCAGCTATACCTTCCATAACAATATAAGGCTTTCCCGGAGCTACAACATCACTCATAGCCTGAGTAAGATAGATGTAGCCGTTATATTGGTTCTGAAGCTTCAGAGCCGGTGAAAGATACTTATTTTTAAGCTTTGTTATAAGAGATTTCTCTTTTTCGTTAATATACAT
>JAZRME010000193.1:0-3333 GCA_045647325.1 Acutalibacteraceae bacterium
GCATTTATGCTCTTAACAGAATCGGTGCGATAGTGAACATTCTTCATCCCCTTTCAGCTCAGGAAGAAATTAAAGATCATATAAACAGAGTTGACAGCAAAGTGCTTCTCTGTGTTGATATCTGCAGTGAAAAAATAGCTAACATCATTGATGAAACACCCCTTAAGAAAGTTATTATTGCTTCTCCCGGTGAATCTTTCTCTGTTGTTATGAAAACTTTGTATGCACTCAAAACTATCAAAAACTTTAAATACAACAAAACTGACAAGAGATATTTGTCATGGAGTGAATTTGAGAAAAAATCAAAGTCTGTTAACGAATACACTCCTACAGGCGAAGAAAATAAAGAAGTTGCTGTTATCCTTCACAGCGGCGGAACAACCGGAACACCTAAGGATATTATGCTTTCAAACTATAACTTTAACGCTTTCGGTATTCAGGCAGTTCTCACCTTGCGCGATGTAAGACAAGGCGATAAAATTCTTGCAATTCTGCCCATTTTCCATGGCTTCGGTCTTGGTGTATGTGTTCATGTATCATTCTGCTTCGGCGCTTGTTCTGTTCTTATTCCTCAGTTTAACGCAAAGCAGTTTACAAGCATCCTCAAAAATCACAGACCTACAATGATATTTGGCGTTCCTTCTCTCTTTGACGCAATGCTTCAGGCTAAAGGCGTTGATAAGTTGGACTTTTCATTCCTTAAATATATCATATGCGGTGGTGACACATTACCTGTTAAACTCGAAAACGATGTTAACTCATTTTTGGCCGCACACAATTCAAAAGTCAAGATCTGCGAAGGTTACGGTATGACTGAAGGTCTTGCAGCGCTCAGCCTTTCTGTTGGTGACTGTTACAAATCAAGAACTATCGGTAAGCCTGTTATCGGCACTAAAATGTGTGTTGTTGAACCCGGCACAACAAACGTTCTTCCCGCAGGTGAAGAAGGTGAACTTTGTGTAAACGGACCTACAGTTATGATAGGCTACAGAAACAACCCCACAGAAACCGAAAACACTCTTCGCACACACGAAGACGGCAAGGTATGGCTCCACACAGGTGACAGAGCTGTAATTGACAGCGAAGGTTTTGTTCACTATAAACTCAGAATCAAGAGAATGATTATCACATCAGGCTTCAATGTATATCCTTCACAGATTGAAGGTGTTATTGAGGAGTTGGATTTCGTTCAGAAATGCGTAGTTGTTGCTGTTCCTCATCACTATAAAAAGGAAGTTGCCAAAGCTTATATCATTCTTAAAGGCAACAAGTCAAAGAACGATGAAACAGTTAACGAGATCCGTCAGTACTGCAAAAAGAAACTTATGCATTACAGCGTTCCTTATAAATATGAATTTGTTGATATTCTGCCCAAAACAGCTTACAACAAAATCGACTTTATGAAATTGCAGAAAGAAAGTGAGAAGGAGGCTATTTGCTGATGACCAAAAGACCCGGAACATTCGGTTATAAACTTGTTGCTCCCCTTCTTGGCGCCCTTTTCGTTCTTTATTACAGCCCAAAAGTATTTGGTAAAGGCAATATCCCTAAAAAAGGTGCTGTTTTAGTCTGCGGTAACCATAAGCACGTGCTTGATCAGTGTCTTGCTGCAATCACAACAACAAGACCTATAAATTATATGGCAAAGGCTGAATACTTCAAAGGACCTTTCGCCTGGTTCTTTAAGCTTGTAGGTTGCATCTGTGTTAACAGAAACGGTCATGATGACGAAGCTAAAGCTCTTGCTAATTCAATTCTCGCCAACGGCGGCGCATTGGGAATTTTTCCTGAAGGAACAAGAAATAAAACCAATGAATTAATCGGCCCGTTCAAATACGGTGCAGCATCTTTTGCGTGTAAAAACGAAGCGATGATTGTTCCTGTTGCGGTTACGGGTGAATATAAATTCAGAAGCAAAACTCTTTGCTCCAGAATCGGCAAACCATTCCCTACAAAAGGATTAACTGTTGAGCAGGTTAACACCAAGCTCCGTAGCGAAATTGTTGCCCTTATGAAAGAAAATCTTGCTGCAGGTTACGGCACCGCTGAAGAATTTGAAAGAGCAAGTCGTTTCACAGACTCTGAAAATGTATAAGGAGAACCAAAATGAAAGAATCCGTTTTTTATAAACTTGTTAAAGCTCCGTTAGGTTTGCTGTTCAGTGTTCTCTACAGACCAACCATAATCGGCAAAGAAAATATTCCCTCAGACGGACGTGTTATTCTCGCAGGTAACCACACCAACTATTTTGACTGCGCACTTATTATTTATTCAACTAAAAGATTTGTGCACTTTCTTGCAAAAGATGAGTTGATGAAAGGGCCTCTTAAATACTTTTTCAAAGGTTTCGGCATTATCCCCGTTAACCGTAAAACAAAAGACAAGGCTGCATTACAGTCTGCTATCGACACACTTAACGAAGATAAAGTTATCGGTATTTTCCCTGAAGGTACAATTAACAGAACAGATGATGTTATTATGCCGTTTAAATTCGGTGCGGTAAAAATGGCAAGTGAATCAAACTCAAAAATTGTTCCTTTTGTTATAACAGGCAAATATGAAGCTTTTAAGAAAAACATAAAAATAGAGTATTTTAAACCCATAAACCCTTCAGATAACCTTGAAGAAGCAAACAACAATCTTATGAAAGTTGTATCTGACGGACTTATCAAAGAAGGTTTTAAACAAAAATAAGCAAAAAGAGCTGTAAAACTCCGGTTTTACAGCTCTTTTTTATAACAAATTATGCATCAAGAGTTTTTTGGCAACAATGCTCAAGATATGCGCTGCTGCCTGTGCCACGCTGCTTATAGCAATTTTCAGGTGGCTGATACTGCATCAGATCAGAACCGTTAGCGCCCCACATAAGCATAAACAATGCTACAAATTCCGGTATTACCATAGGAATCATAGGAATGCTTGAAGCTCTGTTCCATACTCTGCAGGCAAACGTTGTGCAGTTAAAAATAGGATCCCAATAATTGGCTGTAAGAATTGTGTCTGTTACATTTTCAGCCTCTTTTCGGGTGAGAGTATCTTTAAGGCGGATATATCCTTTGCCACAGTAATTTTCGTTACGGCGAGTTTCAAGATTATAATAAACGCCTATACCGTCATATCTTGACACGCCAAATGTTGCAACAGAAATACCTTCACCGGGAGGAACATCATAAAGACCGATACGAAGATATTCATCGGTTGAATTAATAATGTAAACCCACATGTGACCAATCGGAATTCCGCTGACATAGCAAAGATAGATTTCACCAACCACATCATCGGGCCGGGGCTCCGGCTTGGGTTCGGGTTCAGGCTCGGGTTCCGGTTCAGGTT
>JAZRME010000194.1:0-4401 GCA_045647325.1 Acutalibacteraceae bacterium
GATATATATGTTTGTTCACTATATAACTAAGCTGATTATATCTTTGCTTCAGAAAAGCCCGTTAGGTAAATCAAGCAAAAAACCACCCGAAGGCTACAAATCTGTTGCTCTGCCCGACTATATGTTGGTTGTTGGCATTATAGAAATTCTTTTCACCGTTGCAATTTTTGTTGTGTCTTTGGTGCTTAAAGCTCCCGTTTGGGTGCCGGTTATCTGGGCGCTGTTCCCGCTGCTCGGTGTTTCATTGATTATCGCGTGGAAAAATGTGAAGGTTTTATATAACGATGATGAAATCATTGAAAAAACTTTTTGGGGCAAAGAAAACCGATTTGCTTATGATGAAATCGTAAACTGTGAAAAGAAAGATTCGGCACACACCGTTAAGTATTATACCTCTGACGGACGAAGTTTCAGGGTTGACCAATCAACCGAGGATGGAATTTACTTTGATATCTTTATCACATCAAAATATATGAAGCTCCACAACAATAAAAAACTACCTGTAAAATAAAAAAGGCACCGTCATTGACGGTGCCTTTTGTTATCTGTTAACTTCAGGGTTATTTGTTCTATTTAGTAAATAGTCTACAGAAACATTATGAAAATTTGCAATTTTAATTAGTGTTTGTGTGGGTATATCAATGTCTCCACGCTCATAGTTGCTGTAAACTCTTTGGCTACATGACAGCAATGTACCCATTTCGGTTTGCGTTAAATCTTTATCTTCGCGTAAATCTCTAATTCGATTATATAAAGGCATAGAATCACCTAAACGTTACTTAAGTTACACCTTTATTATATGATAGAAAAAAATTCGCTATTGACTTTTAGCGAAAAATCCGCTAAAATCGATATATAAATTATTTAGGAAGTGGAAACATGTCATATTGCACTAATTGTGGAACAGAGACTAAAACAAAAATCTGCAAATCTTGTGGAGTAAAAAATGGAAAAACCAAAAATTATTGTAGATATTGCGGAAATGAAATTGATAAAAATGCAATCAAATGTACAAATTGTAATGAACGAATAAAGATAAAAAAATTCAGTTTTATTTTAGATATGATTTTTATTGTTTGGTTCTTCATATTTGTTGTTCTTGGCATTTCGATGGATTGGGTAGTGGTAGGAACTAAGTTTCTTGTGTTTATTTTGATACATCTTTTGGGATTAATTCTATCACTTCCTATTTTTAAAGTGTTAATAAAAAAGTTAACTGTCAGAAGTTTTAAAATCAGAAGAGCGCTAGATATTGGAAGGTACCTTTTGTTAATTATAGTTGCAATAGCTGGTCCATATACTATTCCATATGATATTTCGCCGGATAATACTGAATTCAAAGTTATTGAGAACGTTGCGGTTAATGCAGCTGTTGAGTTTTTTCATGATAATATAGATTTAAAAAACGAAAGTTCATTTGTGATAAATGATGCAACTATTATTGTTGGTGATTATGATGAAACAGGTGATTATCAATATGTTACTGTTTATTTAGATTATTCTGCTCAAAATGGTTTTGGCGGATACCATAGAGAAATACAAGAAATTGAAATGAAGTTTGAACGCAGTACCGGTAAATATTACTTGAGCAATGAAATAGATTTTTATTAAAGATTTTATGAAGCTACTGTCTTACTCCCCCAAAAATAAAAAGGCACCGTCATTGACGGTGCCTTAACTGTTACTTATTCTTATTTCATTTCATCAATCATTGCATAGTATTCACCAACAAGGAGTGAACCCATGTGCTTACCTGCTGAAAGTGTTTCGTCAGCGATTTCTTCACCTATGATGTGGCCCATAAATGCGAAGTTATTGTCAGTAAGAACATAACCGAGAGCATCGTTTGCAAGGCTTACAGCGTAAACATCAACACCTTCAACTGAGTCTGCAAGGCTTTCATAAGGCCAATCTGTGCCGTCCCAGTTAGTGTAATTGGTGATTTCGTGACCCCAGAAAACTTCGGGATAAAGCTCAGCCGGGAAGAGCGCAAGACCAACTCTGTTGCCGAATTCAAGATAACCGATTTCAGAGGGCATTACTGTGTTGCCGTTTTCGTCAATATAAACCTTGTTATTAACAAGCTTAACTTCACAAGCAAGAACAAGAATGCTGTTACCGGGTGTTACAACAATCTCTTTATGAACAGCGTTGAGAACGGGATCAAGCTTTTCTGAATAATCAGCGCCAACGATAACTTCGCCGAATTTCTTGCCTAATGCTTTTGCGCTTGAGCCTTTAGCTTCCCACTCTGTGAGACCTGTGTCGTCAACATCAATATCTCTTGATACCTGACCAACAGCGCCGGGAATCATAACAACGTTACCGCCGTTTGTTTCTTTGATATATTGATCAAGGTAATAAATAAAGTCAGAGCCTACAAGATTGTTACTTGCGCTGAATGATGTTGCGTGGCAGGTGATGTCTGCGATGTATGTAGGTTCGCTGCCACTTGCAGGAACAAAGTAAAGACTTGCGATTTTGGGAAGATATTCTTTTGAAATAAGACCGCGCTTATCTTTAACAAAGTCGCTGCAATCAATTGCTGAATAATAAAGCTCACCTTTTTCAACATCTTCAAATGCTTCTTTAACAGCGACAACAGACTGCTCAACAAAATACTCTTTGAAGCTTGTTGCCTTTTCCATAAAGGGAAGTTCATCAAAAACGCCAAAAGCATTGGCAAAGCCGTTTGCAAGAAGTTTATAGAAAAACTCTGTGCTTACGCCCTGAGTGTCGAGAGCTGAGTGACCGTGAGTTGCCATAATGTTGATACTTGCAACATTAATACCTTCTGCCTGACAATATTCCATAACTGCTTTACGGATTTTTCTTACATCAGTTGATGTAACACCAAGGCAGTCGATTGCGCCGATAACAACTGCGCCTTCACCGCTGTTATCATCAATAACAGAAACACGGATACGCATATCGTCATAAACGCCGAGAGCCTCTTTGTTCATAAGGTCACGGCCGATATAATAGCCGCCTTCATCAATGTCTGCAGGAACAAGGCTTCTGCTTGCGTAGCCGAGGCTCCAATAGTTGCCTGCTGCGGCTGAAGTCTGATATGTATCTCTGCCGTCCATAAAGCCGACCTCATCGCTGTCATAATCAGCGAGATCCTGCCAGTTTTTGGGGTTGGGGTAAATAGCGCAGATTGTCTGAGCCAATTTCTCAACAATAACATTAAGAGCGTTATAAAGAACTTTCATAAGATTGTCAGCGAAGCTGAGCTCTGAGCTGACACCACCGAAAATACCCTCAATCTGAGAAAATGTTTCAGAAATCATTGAAGACTCAGTGATAAAATTTACTACGCCTTCAACAGATGGCTGCTGGTTTTCTTCTGTGTCAACAACGGGAGTCTCTTCAATCTCATCAGTTGCATAAACGCCTGTGAAACCGATTGAAAAAACAAGAGCTAAACACAGAAAAAGTGAAATAACTTTTGTAAATGTTTTTTTCATAAAAACTGCCTCCTTACAATTATACAGATATATTATATAAAATTGCGATAAATAAATCAACAAATTTTTCTTTTTTAAAATACCAAAATTTCTATACAATAATTGTTTATTTTTAATGATAAAGGTGTTATAATTGAGGCTGTAATATTATTTTTTAAAGGATATGATTATATGGCAAAGGTAGATATTTTTTCAGGCTTTTTAGGCGCAGGTAAAACTACACTCATCAAAAAGCTTATCAAAGAAGCTTATCCGGGTGAAAAAATTGTTCTTATTGAAAATGAGTTTGGTGAAATCGGTGTTGACGGCAAGTTTCTTGAAGAAGCCGGTGTTGAAATCACCGAGATGAATTCAGGTTGTATCTGTTGCAGTCTTGTGGGCGATTTCGGTAAGGCCCTGACAAAGGTTGTTGAGGATTATTCTCCCGAACGCATTCTCATTGAGCCGTCAGGCGTAGGTAAATTAAGTGATGTCATTAAGGCTGTTAAAGATATCGGTTCAGATAAGCTTGAGCTTAATTCATTCACTACCGTTGTTGATGCAGGTAAATGCAAAATATATATGAAAAACTTCGGTGAATTTTTTAATGATCAGGTTGAACATGCTCAGACAATTATTCTTTCACATACAGGTCTTGTCAGCGAAGATAAAACCGCAAAAGCCGTTGAGCTTATCCGTGAGCATAACAAAGATGCCGTTATAGTAACAACTGATTGGGATAAACTCACAGGTGAACAGCTTCGTGAAGCTATGGAAAATAAAGTGAAATCTCTTGAAGATGAAATGAAAGAAGAGGCTTGTCCTGTTTGCGGACATCACCACCATGAACATCATCACCACGGTGAACATTGTGACTGCCACAAGCATGAGCATCATCATCACCACGATGAGCATTGTGACTGCCACGAGCATGAGCATCACCATCATCATC
>JAZRME010000195.1:0-4682 GCA_045647325.1 Acutalibacteraceae bacterium
ATGATTCGCCTTCTTTAACTTTTACCTGACTCATTTTGTTCCCTCCCTCCGCTTATTGCAAGGGGTATTTTTAATTACTGTACGGTACATTCTAACACACGTAATTACATCTTGTCAATAAGAAAATTACAAAAATTTACATTTACATTGTTGAAAAACAACATATTTAATGATAAAATGTAAAAGTATAATGTTTGTGAAAGGGGAAAATGTATGAAGTGCCCTAAATGTGGCAAGGATTTGCCCGATAACGCCGCTAATTGTAAAAAGTGCGGAACGGTTTTTAAAGAGAATAAAGGTAACGCTGAAATGGAAGCTTACTTAAAAAAAGAAAAAGAGAAGGCTGCGAAAAAAGAGCTGAAAAATAAAAAGACGGTTAACAAAGGTCTCATAGCAGGTATTGTTATTGCTGTTGTGATAATCGGAGCAGCTCTTGCTTTGTTGTTTCATTTTGATATGATCGGCAGCCGTAATCCCAACAGATTTGTGGAAAAAGGCCCTCTTGATATAGAGTACACTTTTGTGATTGATGATGAAGATGAAGTGGTTATGCATTTTGGCGATGTTGCAATCAGCTATGATGAGTATGAATTTTTTTATCGTCAGAGCTATTCAACTGTCCGCAACAATGCGCAGCTTTCATTCAGAGACTTTGTCAGCAAAAAGCTTGGTTCGGAATATGATCAGAATAAAGATTACCAGAGCCAGTATTATGATGAATTTTTAGCTGAAAACACAGATGTTTTTGACTACACAAAACCTATTGATGCTCAGCTGAATATGACCAAAGATGCTCAGACAGGTGAAACAATTACCTGGAAAGAATATATCAATGACGATGCTATAAATTCAATGCTCAATTACAGAGTCAAGTATGAACTTGCTCTTGAAATGGGGCTTGAACTTACAGATGATGTCAAAATACAGGTTTATGACCATATTGAAGGTTTGCGTACAGCTGTTAAGCAGGGTGGATATCCTAACCTTAATGAATATCTTAAAAACCTGTTTGGTGATGCTTGTGATGAAGAGTTTTTTAAAAACGAACTCATCAGAGAATATATGGCTACAAAATATGAAACTGAAATAAATCTCCGCCTTATTAATGAATATTCAGATGCAGACATCAGAGCCATTTATGAAAAAGAATATAAAGAATACGATTTTATAGATCTTTATCTTTATGAAGTGAAAGGTGATAACAGTAAGGCTGTAGCTGATAAAATTGCAAGTGAAGCCACTGATCTTGATGCTTTCACAAGATCTATTAACAATAATGTGAGCGCAGAGGCTAACAAAGAGTCATTACCTGCCGTGCCTAAATATTATGTTGATAATAATTATTCAGCTGAGTTAGGTGAGTGGGCATTTGACAGAGCCCGTGTCAAAAATGATGTGGGAGTTTTTAAAACAGAAGAAGGCTATATTGTCGGTCTGGTGTACGTTCCCGTATATTCTAAAGAAAATTGTGTAAGCTATCGTGAAATTGTGATGAAAAAAGCCGATGAAAACGGTGCTGCTTTAAGCGCTGAGGAGCTTGAAACTCTCAAAACAAATGTTGATGAAACTTACGAACAGTGGGAAGACGGAGACGCAAACGGTGACACCTTCGCTTATTACGCTATGACACAGTCACAAGGTGAAACAGCATCTTCAGGCGGTCTTCGTTCAGGCGTTTCAAAAATAGAAATGGCTGAAGGTCCTGTCAAAGAGTGGCTTATTTCATCTGAAAGAAAAGCAGGAGACACAACTGTTATAGAAACTGACGATGCATATACAATTCTCTATTTTGTTAACGGATACGGAGATTATTGGAATTATTCAATCAGAGCAACAAAAGCAAATGAAGCAGCGACGCAAAAGATTGAGTCAGCCAAAAAAGATGCTTATGCTGTCAGCTATGATAAAGAGCAGCTTTGTGAAGCTGAAGAAATTATAATTGATGATATCTCCGAACTTTATCTTGGTATTACACAAAAATGATGACAAAAACAACAGTTTATTATTGTAATGATTATAATTTCAACTGTGAAGATTTTCTTCATCTGTTGCCTGAAAGCAGGGTTGAAAAATATAACCGTCTCAGATTTGAAAAAGATAAAAAAAATTGTGTCGGCGCATATCTTTTGTTTTTGTACGGCCTGAGAGAATATGGTGTCAGTGATTTTGAAATCGGATATTACCCTGAAGGAAAACCTTTTATAAAAGGTGACCCTGTGTATTTTAATATATCGCATGGTGACGAGGGCTTTGTCTGTGCGCTGAGCAAAAAAGCTGTGGGGGTTGATATTCAACACATAGTGACCCCTAAAGAGGCTATGTTTAAAAAAGTCTGTTCAACAAAAGAGTCAGAAACAGTTAACGGCAAAGATGAATTGTTTACCCGGTTATGGACTCTGAAAGAGAGTATCATCAAAAAAAACGGTGAAACAATCGGAAGCTACGGCAAATATGAATTTTCGATTATCAGTGAAGATTTTTTTGCTTACGGAAGCCACTTTGTTTCTCTGAAAAAAGAAAATTCCGTAATCACCCTTTGCGGTGAATTTACGGAATATGAATTTAAACAAATAAAAATTACGGAGCTTTTTTAGCCCCGTAATTTTTTTATAATCTGATGTATGTTTCTTCTGTTTCGTTGCCGTTTTCACGGACTGTAGCTGCGTTGCATTTTTCACACACAACAAAGAAATATGTAACAAGAAAACCGTAGGGGACAGGGCAGAATTCACCGGGATTAACCGTTGACATCATTGTCAGACCGATAAATGCTATAAACAATGTCAGGTTAAAGTGAGTCACTTTTGATGCAAAAAGCTTACAACGGGCAATAAACTGATATCCGAATCCGAGGATACCCATTATTCCGAAACTGCCGATAACCTGAAACGGAGATGAGTGATACCAGTTGATAGCCATACTTTTGCCTTCATAAACATCGCTGTTGCCTGAGTATCCGATACCTCTGCCGAACCAGATGTTGGCCTTAAAGTCGCTGAGGGCTCTTGCTATAAGGTTGCTTCTGATACTGTCACCATCAAGGAATCGTTGGAGAGTCGGCATAAAAAATTCAACTATAGTTCTTGCAAAAGTGCAGGTGATAATGGTGCAGGCGGTGATTATTGCGATGTTTTTGTTACGGTTCTTTTTATCTGTGTAAATAAGAACAATCAGGCACAGAGCCAATTCAATTGTTCCGAACATCGCGCCACCTCTTGAGCCTGAGAGCAGAAGCGCTGCATACTCAATAAGGCCGAGGAAAAAGTAGGGATACTTTTTGGTTGAGGTATAAAAAGCGAACGGCATAACCAACATCAGTATGGTTGAAACATTGTTTCGCCATTGCATATAGATAATTCTGAATTCGCTGAAAACAACATCTCTGTACATAAAATATTGGAAAAATACCATAAATGAGCAGAGAATACCGGTGGCCATCATTATATATGACACTCTGTTGCGCAGACTGTAGTCTTTGCTTGTGTGAAGGTGAGAGCTTAAAACAAGATAAGCTATAAGCATACCGAAGCCAAGCCCGAAAGAGTGGTATAAAGAGGCGCCGTTAAAGTAATCTTCAGCTGAGATGATACCGAGTCCGCCGAGTGAAAAGACAAATGACATCACGATATACGGAACGGTGAGTTTGCCGGTCTGAAGTTTCTTTTTATAAACAATAAAGTGAAACAAAAATGCAGGAACGGCAAAAATCAGAATCCACCATACACTCATAAACTGGTTGAATGAGTCGTAGCATTTCAGCGATATGACTGATACCATCATAAAAGTCGGCAGGGTAGCGATGATGTTGTCACAAAAAACCATAATGAGTGACTCTAAAATCACAAAACCCGCAATTCCGTAAACAATGGGCATATTGTTGCCTTTGAAACGGATTATGATAATGGCGATGGCTGCTATGAGTTGAAGCAACACGCAAAGCTTTGACATAAAAAACTTGCGCAGAGTTAAAACAAAACTGTTAGAATTCATCTTTTCCTGTAACTTCATAATCAAGGCAACGCCCCCTTTCTTACATTTAATAGTATAGCAAACAATAAATCAAAATCAAGTAAAAAACGAATATTATTGTCACGAGAAAGATAAATATTTCTTTTTTACAAAAGATTTTTCTGAATTGGTTAGATTTTTAACAAAAAAATTGTTTTTTGAGGTTTACAATTGCGAATAAAAGTGTTATTATTGTTGGTGGTGTAAATGAACGCTATTTACTGGTATATACTTTAAAGGAGGAAAATCAAAATGGCAAGAAAAATGAAAACCATGGATGGTAACAATGCTGCTGCTTATGTGTCTTATGCTTTCACAGAAGTTGCAGGTATTTATCCCATCACACCTTCAAGCCCCATGGCTGACTATGTTGACCAGTGGTCTGCTCAGGGTGTAAAAAACATCTTCGGAACAACAGTTAAAGTTGCAGAAATGCAGTCAGAAGCAGGTGCTGCAGGTACAGTTCACGGCTCATTGGCAGCCGGTGCTCTTACCACAACATTTACCGCTTCTCAGGGTCTCCTTTTGATGATTCCTAATATGTACAAAATCGCAGGCGAATTGTTGCCTTCAGTTTTCCACGTATCAGCTCGTTGCGTAGCTAGCCACGCTCTTAACATCTTTGGCGACCACTCTGACGTTTATGCATGCCGTCAGACAGGTTTTGCAATGCT
>JAZRME010000196.1:0-3165 GCA_045647325.1 Acutalibacteraceae bacterium
CCTTTTTCAAAAGGTCGTGGAGCATAATGAACGATATGAAAAATATGAGCACTCACCTGTCTGCAATTCAGTTTGCGATGTGGGAGCTGCATCTTTATCTCGACACACATCCTGAAGACATAAGCGCACTGAAGCTTTATAATAAATATGAAGAAAAATACTGTGACTTACTTGAAGAATATGAGTCAAAATTCGGACCTTTGTATTCCACAAGAGGAACACCGGGTGTGAGATGGCTTAAAAATCCTTGGCCCTGGGACTATGAAGGAGGAAACTGCTGATGTTTGTTTATGAAAAAAAGCTTCAATACCCCGTTAAAATCGCAAACCCCAACCCTAAATATGCGCAGATTATCATAAGTCAGTATGGTGGGCCGGACGGAGAGCTCGGAGCATCGCTACGATATCTGAGTCAGCGTTATTCAATGCCCTTCGCTGAACTTAAAGGACTTCTGACGGACATAGGCACCGAAGAACTTTCTCACCTTGAAATGATAGGCGCCATCGTTTATCAGCTGACGAGAAATTTATCTGTTGATGAAATCAAAAAGTCAGGCTTTGACACATATTTTGTTGATCACACAACAGGTGTTTATCCCACAGCGGCAAGCGGTTTTCCGTGGAGCGCATCAAGTATGCAATCAAAGGGCGATCTTATAACCGACCTTCATGAAAACCTCGCTGCAGAACAAAAAGCAAGAACCACCTACGATAATATTTTACGCCTTGTTGATGACCCTGATGTGCGTGAACCTATAAAATTTCTCAGAGCAAGAGAAATTGTTCATTATCAGCGATTCGGCGAAGGTCTGCGCCTTGCTACAGACAGACTCGACTCAAAAAACTTTTATGCATTTAACCCAAGCTTTGATAAGTAACACCACCGAGCAGATGAGAGCACACTCATCTGCTTTTTTATAAAATGATTGATTATCAGATTTTAAGGTAATTTTTAGTTGTAATTTGTTGCGCTTATGATATAATTGAATCAAACTAATAATCAGAGGTGATTTATTGTGTTTATTCAAAAAATCATCAGTTTCTTTTTAGTTGTTGCTACAGTTTTCGGATATGTTTTCAACTTTCAGAAACCGCTGAAAGAAACTGATTATGAAATCAAAACACAAGAGGTTGTGCGTAATATGGACAAGTATGCCGGTATTCATTCGGAAATCAAAGATTGTGGTGGAGTGCCTACCCTTTATATCAACGGTGAGCCTCACGCTGCTGTGGCATATATGACATATCTTGAAAAATTCAATGAATATGATGATTTTGCCGCTGCCGGGTATAAATTCTTTTCTGTTCCCGTTCTGTTTTCAGGCAGGTGGATAAGCATTACCGATGGGCTTACACCTTTCAAAAAAGGTATTTTTGATGTGAAAGGTGAACCTGATTTTTCACTGTTTGATGAAGCTTGTGAAAAAATTCTTGAAGCCTGTCCCGATGCTTACATAATTCCGAGGGTGAATATAAGTATGCCCCAGTGGTGGGAAGACGAAAACCCCGATGAGCTTAATATAAAAGACGGAGTCCCCTGCAGAGAATCTTTTTATTCGCAGAAATGGAAAGATGATGCAACACAGTTTTTGCGCCAATTTACACAATACACCAATTCCTGCCAATACGCTTCACATATTGTGGGCTATCAGATTGCAGGTGGCAACACCGAAGAATGGTTCCACTTTGATATGAACGGCGGATACGGTGAATGCGCAAAAGAAAGCTTCAAAGCTTTTCTTAAAGAATATTATCCTGAAATTGAATACAAAGGTCTGCCCGATTTATCTTTACTTGATAAAAACGCTGACTATTTTAATGACGAATATCTTTCACGCTATATCGAGTTTGCAAATTTCAAAATAGCTGAAGCTATAAGTCACTTCGCTCAGGTAGTCAAAGAAGAAACCGGTGACAATGTGGTTGTAGGAACATTTTACGGTTACACCCTTGAGGTCAGCAACGCTTTGCAAGGCAACCACGCACTTAATTATATCTTAAAAGATAAAAACATTGACTTCATCTGCTCCCCCAATTCATATATCGGCACACGCTCCCCTGATATGGACTGGACAGAAATGTACCCTGCAGACTCTGTCCGTCTTCACGGTAAAATGTGTTTTCAGGAATGTGATATAAGAACACACCTGACTCAGGTGCTCTCTGAAAAAGACCCGTCAACTGACCCATACGGGCTGCTTGAAGCCCCTGTCTGGCAGCCGAGAAGCTCAAAAACTCAGGCTATGAACGAAATCAGAAAATCCTTTGCCCGTCAGCTTATAAAGGGCAACGCCCTGTGGTGGTTTGATATGTGGGGCGGTTGGTACGCTGATGAAGACATTATGAATGAAATGGCAACCTACAAAAACATTTATGAGCAAAGCCTGACAGACGCTGACAGAAGCTCAAAAGCTGAGGTTGCAGTCTTTGTTGATGAAAGCGCATATAAATATCTCACCGATTGTTATCTGCGCACCATCTTTCACAATCAGCGTGATGAGTTAGGTCTTATGGGAACACCCTATGACATTTATGATGTTTACGATTTTGAACAGGTTTATGACAAATATAAGGCTGTTATTCTTCTCTCAGGCGCAAAGACAGAATATATGGAAAACGCCCGTAATATCTGCGAAGAAAATAATGTGCCTTATATTATGACATCAACTATCAAAGATAAGTTCACAGTGAAAGAGCTGAGAGCTTTCTGCCGGACAAACGGTGTTTATATTTATTGCGAAACCGATGATATCATTTATGTAAACGAAAATTATATATGCATTTATTCTGTAACTGCCGGTAAAAAAACAATCAACCTCAACAGAGAAAGAAATGTTGACGAGTTACTTGACGGAACTTACAGTGGAATAACAGACACAATTACAGTTGAAATGCAACAGTACGAAACAAGAATTTTCAGACTCAGTTAATTATAAAAAACCACTTCAGAGATGATGACATCAATGAAGTGGTTTTCATTTTATTTTAACTTGGCATCGAGAACGCCTTGGGCTGCCATTTTAAAATCGACAACTGTTTTTTCTCTCCACTGTGTTTCAGTGGGGTAAAACAGCTCTTTATAATTCTCATTTACAACCTCCGCTGAAACCTTATTATCAGTCGGATACCAATGATTGCGGTTTTCATCAACTGTGTATTTAAGAGA
>JAZRME010000197.1:0-13743 GCA_045647325.1 Acutalibacteraceae bacterium
TTTCCATATCCTGAAGTCCGAATTTAAGCATATCACGACGTGCAGTTTCGTCTGTCATATGAATGTCAGAAATTGCTGCAAAGTTAAGTCTGCAATCTTCTTTAACGGGAACGGTTTCAGCTGTGAAATCGCCAAAAAACGGAAAGAAGAAGTGAAGCACCGACATAATAACAGCAACAAGACCTTTAATAAATGTAATAAATCCTGTCATTTAAAACACCTTCCTTTTGAAACATCTTAACAGAATTTTTCTGTTTTTGCAATATGTATCTTAATTTTATTCAACCATCGCTCTTTCACAAAGATCAGAGCCGTTAACGGTAAACGTCTTAACCTCAAAAGGTGTGAAGCTGACAGTTGTTTTTTTATCACCGATAACAACATCTGTTACAGCGTCGTTTTGTGAGGAGTTAAAAAGTCGCATAACTGTCTTTTCACTTCTGTCTGACAAGCGTGAAAGAATAATATCATCATTATCAACCGAGATAACAGTTTCTTTTTTATCACCTGAGCCACTCGGGAAAAATGAAAGAGCAAATGGCCGCTGATTAAAAATTTCTGCATCTTTATCAAGATGACGGATATCGGTTGTAATACGGTATTCAAACTCTCTTTCGCCCATATCAATATGATCGTGATTGCGATCAGAGTCAGTAAGCTTTCTGTCACAGATAGGATGAGCTGAATATACAGGGGTTCTCATAAGGGTAATGTTTAATCTGCCGTCTGTTGCTGAGCCGCCGTATGTTCCGTTATTGATAACAGCAAAGCCGTTACCACGCTCAAAAACACCGCACCATTTCTGATAAGTTACCTCTTTCTCTTCTTTAAGCAAACCTTCTTTGCCAAAAGCTGTCTGACCGGCAAAAATCGGAGAACAAAAAACAGTATTAAAAGCCAACTTATAAAGCACATTACTGTTGTTTGAAAGCATTTTGATTTTTATATCTGCATAATCGCCTTGTTTGGGCAAGGTATATGTCACAACAGCAAATGATTCACAATATTTAAAAACAGCCTGAATCTTGCAACGGACATCACCGTTTTCTATAACTCTTACATTGGCAAGGTTTTCATCGGGGTAACCGTTAAACCGATTTGCTTCTTCATCACTTGCAAGGGTAAACTCACCGATGCAGTCATAAAAGCCGTCTGTTTCCATTCCCCACGGGTCCTCATTGTCACGATAAGCAAGTATCTTACCGCTGCCCGGAATCAGATATTCTTTATCATCTGAAATGTATGAATCAATAAGCCCTGTTGACTTGTTGATTTTAATTTCATATCTGTCATTTTTAAAAACAAAATGAGTTGCGGTTTCATCGCAATTTCTGATTTCTCTCTGAGAAATATTTTTAACCACCAGCTCACAATCAAAACGGTTGATGCTCATAGGTTTAAGCTCAGCGTTGAATGAAATCTTCTTTCGCCAGTCAAGATTAAGTGAGCTTGACTCTTTTTCATTCTGGGTGGGAAGATAATTTCCTTTTTCATCACGGACAGTAATAACCGTTGTTTCATTTTCATTCCAATTCTGATCAGCTAATTGAAACTCAACCTCAATATTTTCTTTAACAGTATAAGGATGAGGATTAAACACAAGCACGGGAATCTCACCGTCTTTAGCTTTTGGTTGGCCCTCGCAAAGTTTAAGAAACGCTTTGACCTTATATCTGTCAACTATCTCTTCACCGTAAGAAAGAAGGCGTAACGCATCATCCTCTGCCCCTTTTATCAGGGTTCCCGGCAAAACATCGTGGAACTGACAGAAAAGAAGGGCTTTTTCAGCTTTATCAAGCTCGGTTTTATCATAATCAACAGAGCTGACGCAAAGCATTTTTTCACACAGAGCAAGGTCATTTTCAAGACGGCGGTTTGCCTGTTTGATGCGAACCATTGTTGTGTAGCAGCCCACCATACAATGAACAAGAGATCTGCTGATTTTTTTGAGCTCTGATTTATCAACCTTTTTAAAATAATCTTCCATACAGGAATGAATAAGCTCAAAATCATGGTCTTGTTTTTTATAATCTTCAATTGTCTGAAGGTCAACTTTTGACGGACCTCCTCCGTGGTTGCCTACACCCCAGAGAGTAAGATTTATTCCGTCACCATATTCCCATTCAAGGGCACGGTCAATTTTTTCGAGCACCTTACCTCTTGCAGAGTTGTATCCGCCCTGGGTTTTGTGGCCGGTAATTTCGCTGCCGTCAAAACCTTTCCAGATAAAGTCAGCGTCCCATTCATAACCGCTCGGGCGCATAAACACATAAGAATCATATCCGCATTTTTTAAGAATCTGCACTAATCCCCTTGTGTGACCGAAAGGGTCAAAATTTATAGCCGTTGTGGGGCGCACACCGAATTTTTTATCAAAATAGCGTCTGCCCACCTCAATCTGACGGATGAATGACTCACCTGTGAGCATAGTGCAATCGGGCTGAAGATACCATCCGCCCATAATCTTCCACTTGCCGTCTCTGACAAGTTGCTGAATTCTTTTAAAAAGTTCGGGTTCATTTTCTTCAACCCATTCATATAAAACCGACTCGTTATGATTAAAAACAAAATCTTCAAACTCGTCACATAAATCTGCAGCAACTCTGAAAGTTGAAACAGCCTCAGCTATTCCCTCAGGGCGTCTCCACAGCCACACAGGGTCAAGATGAGCGTTACAAATCATATGAAGCTCTTTCATAATAACATCAACTCCTGAAAAAGCCGAAGTTTACACTCCGACTTGATGTAATTATTATAACATACATTATTTCTTTGCTCAAGTCTTGAATTAGATAAACATAATATGTTATACTTCACTGGGAATTATTTTTTCAAGGAGGAACTATAATGAGTAAAAAAATAATCGTTGCCGGTTTAGGCCATGGCGGTATTGCCGTTGCAGCTCTTTTATCGCAGCAGGGATATGATGTAACTGTTTATGAAAAGAAAGCTGAAGGAACTCTCGGTTATGATTGGACCGATATTTTTGACCCCTCTGCTCTGGGTATTGCAGGTATGGGTATGCCCCCTAAAGATAAATTTGAATATAAGGAAGATATGACTTTCTTCCCGCCAAGTGAAAAAAAGTCTTTAAACCAGCATGTTCCTCTTGATAAAAGAGAAATCAAAATGGAGCGCAGCGATATATACGCTCATTTTATTCAGAATGCGCTTAACAGCGGAGTTAAAATAGTTTATGACTGTGAAATCAAAGGCCCCATTATGTTGGGTAACCGTGTTGTAGGTATTCACACAGAAAAAGGTGATTTCTTCGCTGACCTTATCATTGACTCCTGCGGTATGAGATCGCCTGTCCGTCTTAATCTGCCCGACAGTCTCGGCATTGAAAAAGAAGTAGGCAGAAAAGAAAGAATCACTATTTACAGAGCATTTTTTAACAAAGCAAGTGATTGCGATGTTGAAGCCAAATTCAAAGTTATGCTTTATGCCGGTGGCGTTATGGGTATCAGCTGGGTTGCATCAGAGGATGAGCACACCGACCTGCTTATGGGAAGATTTGAAGATTTTGACATTGAAGATGTTAAAAAATTTGCTGAATTTCTTCGTGAAAAAAATCCCCGTCTCGGCACTGAAGTCATCCGTGGCGGTCAGTTCGTTGAAATTCCCGTGCGTCATACTCTCGCTGTTATGGTCGCTGACGGTTATGCAGCTATCGGTGACAGCGCTTTTATGCCTGTGCCATTGATCGGTTCAGGTATCGCTAACGCACTTAAGGCTTCAAGAATTCTCGCTGACACAATTATCGCTGATGAAACAGACTCATTCAGCGCAGAAACTTTGTGGAATTATCAGGTTAAATATTATAAAGCCCTCGGTTCAAGCCTCGCTCCCCTTGAGTGTGTTAAATATCTTTTATTCAACCTCACTCCTGATGAAGTTGACTATTGCTTTGAAACAGGTATTCTCACAGATGACAACATCACTATGTCTGCCGATTTCGGCAAAATGAGTGACCTCTTTAAATTAGATATAAAAGACCTTACCAATAAAGCTGTTAATCTTTGCAAAAGACCTGCTCTTCTCAAAAAGATCGGTCAGGTCGGTGTAAGTATGGCTAAAGTTGTCACAGCCTGCGCCACTATTCCTCAGAAATGGGATTTTGACAAGGTATCTGCCTGGGCAGAAACTTACACCAAAGCATTTAAATAATAAGAAAGGGAAACTCCGATGCGACGAAACGCCGTTGATTTTAAGGCAAAAGCTCATATTTTTAAAAACACCGCATTTATGCTTAAATGCGGTTTAAAAAGTGCGCCTTTAGCCATGATTATTATTTATCTGGCATATATTGCAGAAAATGTTTATTACTCAGTTGTTTTTAATGTTATGTTTCTCGAAACTGCTTTGTCAATCATCGAAGGCAACGGCACTTTCAAAGAGTTCGCCATAAAAATAGGTCTGATTGTTTTAGGCAAAATGGCTGTCGATCTTTTCGGATACATAGCGTTTCACCCTGTAAGAGAAAAGTTTGAAATAAAATGCGAAAGCTACATAAACAATATGATTTTCAAAAAAGCTCAGCAGGTTGAACTCGGCTGTTATGAAAACCCCGACTTTTTTGATAACTACAACAGAGCCACCTGGGTTGTTGAAAGACAAGGCTTCAAAAGAATCATTGAAGGCTCTGCGTGGACTGTGGGCTCAGCCGTAAGTATCGTTTTTCTTGCAATTTATCTTTTTAACATTGACCCCTGGCTTCTTTTAGTCATTCTTTGCCCTGTTATCGTTATGTATTTCAGAGTTAAGAAAAATGATGTTGAATTTGCTAAAGAAAAAGCTATGACCCCTTTTGAAAGACAAAAAGACTACACTAAGAGAACTGTTCTTTTAAAAGACTTCGCTAAAGAAATTAAAACAACAAGCATCTTCAAAGTTGTTAAACGCCGTTTCACTCAGGCGATAAAAGAGAATATCAAGCTGATTAAAACATACGGCTTCAAAATCGCCATTCTTGAAATAGCGAGTGACTTTTTCGGTGAAGTTATTCCTATAGCCGGTGGTTTCGCTTACGGTTGTTACCGACTCATAGTTCTTGAAAATATTGAAATCTCTGCATTTTCCGTTCTTATTTCAGCAATCACTAACTGCAGAAACAAATTAAACCAACTCGCCTATTACTTCACAATGCAACAAAAACACTGTCTTTGGGTTCAGAATCTTAGAGAATTCCTTGACTATGAGCCCAGAATTGTCGGTGGAGACAAAATTCCCGGAGATTTTGAAAGCCTTGAGTTTAAAAATGTTTCTTTTTGCTACAGCGGTAATGATAAAAACTCTCTCACCGATATCTCATTTAAAATAAACCGTGGTGAAAGCATCGCTGTTGTAGGCCATAACGGAGCAGGAAAAACCACTTTATCAAAATTGATTATGCGCCTTTATGATGTTGACGAGGGCGAAATTCTTTATAACGGAATAAACATAAAAGAATATGACTTGTTAAAATACCGTGAAAAGTTCGCAAGTGTTTTTCAGGATTACAGAATTTTTGCTATGACTGTTGCCGAAAATGTTCTTATTGAAGAAACTGACGAAAACAACATTCAGAAAGCAATAAATGCGCTTAAACAAAGCGGTGTCTATTCAAAAGTTGAAACTCTTCCTCAGAAAGAGCAAACTATTCTCACCCGAGAATTTGATGAGGAAGGTGCGCTTCTTTCAGGTGGCGAAAGCCAGAAGGTCACTATCGCAAGAATGTTTGCCAAAACTTTTGATATTGCCATTCTTGACGAGCCTTCATCTGCTCTTGACCCTGTGGCTGAGTCAAAAATGTATGACAATCTTATGGAAGGCACTAAAAACAAAACTGTTATTTATATCTCTCACCGTCTTTCAAGCGCAACAAGAAGCGACAATATTCTCGTTTTTGCCGGAGGCAGACTTATAGAGTCAGGCACTCATGAGCAGCTTATGAACCTCAACGGTGAATATTGTAATATGTTTACCCTCCAGGCATCCGGCTACAGAGAGGAGGACGCTGAAAATGAATAATAAAAAAGCTGAACGCTCTCACAGCATAAAAAACTATTGGTATATGATTAAGTTTGTGTCAAAGCACTCACCATGGATTCTTCCCACGCTTATCATTATCGACCTTGTTTCTACCCTGCCCTGGATTTTATCTAATGTTGTTTTGTTAAAATACATTATTGATGTTGCAACTGAGGGTCAGGACCTTTACAGAATTGCGATCGCCTGTGTTATTTTTGCAGCGACGGTTATTATAGGCAGCCTTGTAAACACTATGATTTATGAAGTTGCGCTGCCTGTTCAGAAAGAGAAGCTTCAATATAAAATGTATTCGCTCATTTATGATAAGGCGTCAAAAATGGACTTTGAAGCCTATGATAACCCCGAGTTTTACAATGACTTTGTTCTTGCGATGAACACAATGGGTGAGCGTGTTGAAGGTATTCTCAACAGCACCCGTGACCTTGTGGTTGAGCTTGTGTCAATTATTTCAATCACGACGGTTATTCTCACAATTGACCCGATGTGCTTTGTTTTCATTGCCGCTTGTGTGGGTATTATGGTGCCTGTTGGCAGACTCATAGCAAAGGTTAATGTATCAAAGAAAGAAGCTATGACCCCCCTCGACCGAAAAAATCTTTATTTTTCACGAGTTTTTTATTTGCAGGATTATGCAAAAGAGTTAAGACTTAACCCTGCCGGTGAAATGATTGAACGAAGATACAGAAAAAATGTTGTTGACCGACTTTTCACTATTTCACCTTATTTAAAAAGACAGTGGCAATTATACTTTTGTCAGGAAAGTCTGCCTCTGACACTCTTGATTTGTTTTGGTGTTACTATTTATATGGGTTATCACGCCATTGTCACCAAAGAGGTATCGTTGGGCAGTTTCGCTGCCACATTCAATGGCGTAAGCTCTGTAAGTAACAGCGTTTTTGCTGTAACAAGCTGGTTTGCCGTTACTTTCAGAGAAAACGGACTCTATGTTGAAAAGTTTAAAAAATTTATGGACGCAAAAGAAAAAATCACAAGCGGTGAAATTACAAAAACATTTAAAAAGCCGCCTGTTATCAAACTTAACAATGTGTCTTTCACTTACCCCGGCAACGATAAGCCCACTCTCAAAAACATTAACCTTGAGATCAAGCCTTATCAAAAAATCGCTCTCGTCGGCTATAACGGAGCGGGTAAAACTACTCTTACAAACCTGATGCTTCGCCTTTATGATGTGACAGACGGTGAAATCACCGTTGACGGTATGAATATCAAGGATTGGAACGTCCGCTCATATCACGAAAATTTTGCTGCGGTATTTCAGGACTTTTCACTTTTTGGCGCAACTCTTGGTGAAAACGTTGCGATGAACGACTCACCTGACGCAAAGAAAGTTATGGACGCTCTTAAAGAAAGCAGCTTTTCAAAAGACCTGCCTGACGGAATCAACTCAATTCTTCTCAGAGAGTTTGATGACAACGGTGTTTCACTTTCAGGCGGAGAAGCTCAGAAAATTGCCGTTGCCCGAGCTTTTTATAAAGATTGCCCCTTCGCAATTCTTGATGAACCCAGCGCAAACCTTGACCCGGTTTCAGAGTACGCTCTGAACGAAGCTATGAGCCGTGCTGCGCAGGATAAAACCGTTATCTTTATTTCACACCGACTGTCAACAACTGTTATGGCTGATGTGATTTATATGCTTGAAAACGGTGAAATTGTCGAAAGCGGAACTCACGAGGAGCTTATGGCTAAAAACGGAAAATACGCTTATATGTTTAACCTTCAGGCTGAAAAATACAAAGAAGAAACATAAAAAACGGGCATCTTCCACAACGGAAGATGCCCTGAATTTTTATTTAGTTTTTAGCTTTGAGTCCGTTTCTGACCCACCATAAAAGGGTTGCTGCAGCTGACACAATAACAAGAATATTATGAACGCTGCCCACGCTGACATAATTTCTGTCTTCAGGAATGGCAAGGAACATATATGTTATTATCATTGACACGATAAAAATCGGTAAAAGTATTTTTGAATACTTAACCATATCAGCATCCTGAGCTTTTACGCCAAGCTTTTTCGCAATAAGCGCAACTATTGCACACGCAACAAGAACTGCTCCGATTATAAAAGCTATCTGATAATCAGACTCATCGTATCTCTCAAGAATCGGGCGGACAAAATTCACACCGATAAGAGCTACATAACCCATAATAAAGCTGAGGATTGTTGTCGCTTTTTCGGGAATTTTTGAAAATGTTGTTTCAGCGACATCATCTTCAACTTTAAGTGAAAGAACAAACGCTGTGATAATACCACCTGCAATAAAGCCGGTGAAATATTCCCAACAAGACCACGGTGCAACGCTTTCAGGGAAGAATGAAGCCTGAAGCTCGTGGTATCCGCCATCGCCGAAATAGAAAAACAAATCTGAAATTGTGATTGAAAAAGCAAAAGCGCAAGAAACAACCAATCCTGTTTTTGCTGCAATTTTATCTTTAACAATAAATCTTGTAGCAATAATTGCGGCAATTGCTCTTATGGCTGAAGATATTGTTGCAACAGCTGAGAAATAGTTTCTGCCGCCTGCAATTTTTTTGCCCCATGAAATATCGGCAAAGTGGCTCATATAAGCCTCATAAGCCGAGCCCTCATCTTTACCTGCGAGAGCAAGACCTTCTTCAAAAAGCTCTGCTGCCTGAGGCTGAATTGCATCAAGAATCCAATGAGAAACTGTAGCCTTCGCAATTAAATCAACTATATAAAAAACAGCAATAACAATTACAAAATCAAGAATTTTCCACTGCTTTGAGCTGTAAGATCTGCCGAGCATAATACCAAAAATAACAGCAACACCAAAGCCCAGACAAAGCATCTGAAAAACAGCTGACGGAATTGAAACAAATTTTTGTGTATCAATAAGATCAGCGTCAACAAGCACACCTGTAATCTGCCCTATAATCGTGCCCCAGGCAGGAACAGTAAGCATAAAAGAAAGTGATGTAAGACCAAGCCAACCCACATTCATCTTCTGACGGGCGCCCTTAACTATAATAAGAAACATTGTGAACACAAAACCTGCGTTTAAAAGACCCCAGGAAGAGCCCCAACCTGTTGTGCCTCTGACTCGCCACAAAAGGCCCATAAGCAAGGCACCCACAAGCACGGCACAAATGTTATACGCCGCACTTTTTTGATTTGTTTTCGACATAAAACCACCTCAATATATTTTTCTTTATTATGATATAAAAGAATGAAAAGGTCAAGAGAAAAAACGGATTGCAGACCGTTTTTTTCTGCAATCCTTTTTATTATTCAAAATAAACAACCTTGTTCTCGTTTGCCGACTCAAAAATTGCTTCAACCAATTTTATGAGTCTGCGCTGCTGAGAGTGAGTAACTGTCTGTGTTTCTTCGCCGCGAAGTGTTGCGATAAAGTTGCGGTAAAACTCACTTCTGTCATCGAAGCCCTTGTTTTCCACAAACGGCAAAGGATAACGGTCAATGGTTTCATCGGTTCTTGGTGCCATTGTTTTGGTAAGACCTACACCGGCCTGAATGGGAACTGCATCCTTGTTTTCCCAGTCCGTTACCATAACGATTTCACCGTTCAAATCCCAGTCCTTGATAATTGCGGTTCCGTTTTCGCCCTGCATATACCAACGCTGAAGCTCAATGAAATTGCTTGTACCCACTTCAACGTGATAATCAACGCCGTTTTTAAATCTCAGTTCAAGCTTGAAGCCGTCATCAACCTCTTCGTTGGTAACATTGTCGAGCCTTGCATACAGCGATTCAATTTCCACACCGTCAAAAAGCATTAGTGCCTGGTCGATAATATGTATACCCCAGTCAAACAGCATTCCGCCGCCGTGAGCCTTCTGGTTGCGCCAGTCACCGGGGATTCCTCTTGAGCCGTGAACTCTTGATTCAATATTAAAAACTCTGCCCAAAGTTCCGTCTTCATAAATCTTTTTAATCACAAGATAGTCGGGATCCCAGCGTCTGTTCTGATGGGTTGTAAAAATTCTGCCGTACTGCTTTGAAGCGGCAATCATTTTTTCAAGCTCCTCACTGCTTGTTGTAACAGGCTTTTCGCTGATAACGTGCTTGCCGTGAGCCATTGCATCAACTGCAATTTCACGGTGAACATCGTTCGGAGTTGCAACCACCACAAAATCAATTTTTTCATCGCTGAGGAGTGCTTCTCTTGACTCAAATGCAAAAAGTCCGTTTTCTCTTGCTTTTTCAGCACGCTCAGGCTTAATGTCATAAATTCCTATAAATTCAACATTTTCCTGCATCTGCTGAGTGATTTTTCTTGTGTGCCAGCTACCCATTCCGCCATAGCCGATAACAGCCGCACCAAATTTACCGTTTACCATTTAAAAGACCTCGCTTACACCCACCACATATCTCCTGTGGACTCTGTAATCATAACACTCTTGAGCATTTCAACAGCTTTTGTAAGGCCTTCATTCTGACTCATAAGGCTGTCTTCGTGTTCAATGCTGATAGCGTAATCATAACCTACAAGACGAAGATTGCTGATAATATCCTTCCAATAAGAAGCATCGTTTCCGTAACCTACGCTGCGGAAAATCCATGAGCGGTTGATTTCATCGCCATAAGGCTTAACATCAAGCACACCGTTGACAGCTGTGTTATATTTATCAATTTTTGTATCTTTTGCGTGGAAGTGGAAAATAGCATCACCCAGAGCTCTGATAACAGCAACAGGCTCCATACCCTGCCAGATAAGATGGCTCGGGTCAAGGTTTGCTCCGATTTCAGGGCCGACAGCTTCACGAAGCTTAAGAAGGCTCTCTGTGTTATAAACGCAGAAACCGGGATGAAGCTCAAGCGCAATTTTATTAACACCGTGAGCTTTTGCAAAGCTGACAAGATCTTTCCAATAAGGAATAAGAACTTCGTTCCACTGATAATCAAGAATTTCACCAAAATCATTGGGCCAGGGGCAAGTTACCCAGTTAGGATATTTTGCGCCATCGTGGTCACCGGGGCAGCCTGAAAAAGTGTTGATCTGATGAATGCCCAATTTTTCAGCGAGAAGAATTGTGTCACGGATTGTTTTGTCAAACTCAGCAGCGATCTCTTTATCGGGATGCACAGGGTTGCCGTGACAGCTTAAAGCGCTGATTTCAACATCATATTTTTTGATAAGAGCTTTGAACTGTTCAAGCTTGTTTTCATCATTGAGAAGCTCTTCGGGATTTGCGTGGCTGTTGCCGGGATATCCGCCGCAGCCGATTTCAACCATTTCAATTCCCTTTGATTTAAAATATTCAAGTGCCTGTTCAAAAGGCAGGTTGCCTAAGAGGCAGGTAAATACGCCTAATTTCATAATAAAACTCCTTTACTGAACAAATTTGTCCTCAATGGGTATTCTACACTATTGAAAAAATTTTTCAAGTAGTTATATGATTTTTGCATCATAAATTCATAAAAATTAAACCAAAATATAATAGATTGTTCATATCAAATTCATATTTATCGTTTATTATTTAGATGTGCTAAGGAGAGAGCCGCAACTCTCCCGCGCATATACCCCTCCTCAATAAACCCCTCAATTTATTGGAGAAAGCAGTCGGTTAATCCCGGCTGCTTTTTCTTTGTATAAAATTCGTTTTTCAGTCAAAAATATCTAAAAACGAATGAGGTGTTTTATATGAAAAAAATGTCACAGACAAAAGTTTATTATTCGGTACTTACCGTATGTCTGCTTCTTATTGTAGGTGTCAGCGCTGCAATTTATAATTTCACTGCGCTGAAAAACGGTAAAACTGACGAACCCGTAACAACCGGCCAAAGCAGCTCTGTTGTTGATGAAAAAGCAAATGTAACAGCAACAGGGGTTCCTAAAACCACGCAGACAACCACTGAGTTCACAACAACCGTCCCCTCTGACCAGCTGCCCTACAGCGGTGATTTTATCACACCCACTAACGGAAATGTAATAAAAGATTACAGCGACGGTGAAATGGTCAGAAGTGAAACCATGAGCGATTGGCGAGTTCATAACGGTGTTGATTTCAGCGCTGAAGAGGGTGAATCGGTAGTTGCCGTTCAGAACGGCACAATCGTCTCAGTTGACAAAGACATTCTTTGGGGTGTCAGCGTTAAACTGACCTGCCCCGGTGGGCTGACGGTGACTTATTACGGACTTCAGGAAAAAGTTAATGTTAAAAAAGGTGACACAGTCAACAAAGGCGATGTTATCGGTGTTGTCGGCTTGTTGCCTGTTGAGTCATCTGACGGAGTTCACATTCACCTTGAAACATCTGTAAACGATAAAATCGTCAACCCTCTTGATGTTATGAATCTGATGTAAAAAAGAGCCACCGAAACCGGTGGCTCAAAAAATTTAACCTTGTGCGTAAGCGGCAACGGTGAGCATATATTCACCAATCTGTGCGCCGAATTCAGGAGCACCGTCCATAATAAGCTTACCTTTTTTGGTTGAATCAAGCATATCGTCAGTTGAAAGAAGAATACCCAGTGCGCTGTCAAGAGAATCGAAACGCATTGTGAAGAAGGGCATCGCTCTTTTATAAACACCACGGCCTGAACGGGATTTACCTGCTTTTATTCTTAAATAAGCAGAAACTTCGGGGTGGCCGTCAACAGCCCATGCATAAACACGGTCGGGGCTTGTTTTGGTCCAATTGTGAACACCCTCATGGCCCTGTTTGTTAAGCTGACTGATACCTGATGAAAGAAGATAGAAGAAGCACTTAACCATAAGAAGCTTATCCTCTTCTTTTTCGGGGGCAGCTTTTGCTGTGAGAAGTGATGACATTTTAAGAAGTGTCATCAACAAAGCTGCAAAAACTTTAGGATATTTAACTGCACCTTTCATTTTAGGAAGAGTTGCAGGACCGATTTTGCCTTTAAAAAAGCTGTTCATAGCTTCAAGGTTTTTAAATTCAAGGTCAACAAAAGCGTTTGTTGCAACCTTATCGGCGCAGACCACCCACTCACCGTTATTTACAGTGAAATGAGTTGCAACCTTGCCGTTGGGAGATTCAGGGTCAATAGCACTCACCTGAAAAACAGCGTGCATATTTTCAAACTTTTTAGCAAGAGAAGGCACATCTGTTGCAATAACCTTTACAAGAGGCAAAACGGCATTGAGAAATATTTTGTTGGTCAATACAGTTTCGTTTGCCATAATAAATCAATCCTTTCTGTGAGGTAAACAAATTAAACTTCGTCGTCCCAGTTGTCGTCCTCTTCAAAGTCTTTATTCATAGCTTCACGAACAGCGTTGATAATACCGTTACAGCCAATACCGAGAATTGACATAATGTCTTCATGAAGTCCGATAGGTGCAAATTCATCCTGAATACCAAGACGGGTAAATGCACAGCCCTTACCTGCTTCAGCCATAACTTCAGCAACGGCTGAACCAAGACCGCCGATAACGTTGTGATCTTCAACAGTGATGATACGGCGAGTGTCCTGAACGGCTTTAAGAACAGCCTCTTTATCAATAGGTTTGATAGTGTGCATATCAAGAACACGAACCTTAAGACCGTCAGCGTTTTCGAGGAATTTAGCTGCCTGATAAGCCTGGAACACACAAGAACCGCAAGCGATAACTGTGATATCTGTGCCGGGGTTAACTTCGATAGCCTTACCTACTTCAAACTTATATTCACGGGGATAATCCTTACCGTAAAGAACACGGTCGAAACCGCGGTTGATACGGATGTAGTACGGTCCGAAGTTTTCGT
>JAZRME010000198.1:0-4118 GCA_045647325.1 Acutalibacteraceae bacterium
CTCACAGAACGACATGGCTACGATCCGACTTGTATATCAGAATCTGACAGAAGAAGTTTAGCAAGTGTAAGCTTTGAGCGTTGACCGCCACTTAGTTTCTGTGTTGAAAGATTAAACTCACCTTCATTAAATCCTAAACCAAGCAAAGCGCTCCTTGTCCTGCTTTTATAAGTAAGACCTCCGAGTCGTTCAAACTCATCTTGCAGCTGAGCCTGAAGAATAATATTTTTATCAATATCAATACCCTGCTCAAGGAGTGTATTAGTAATTTCTAACTTATTTTCAATGTTTTGCAGATCAGAAAACACGCTTATCAATTCTTCATAGACACTCCGGCCTAAAACAGAGCAGGTATGCTGTTCCATATAACCTATTTTTATATCTTTTGAAATAAAAACGGCGCCGTTGTCAGGAGTATATTCTCCTGTGAGAATTTTAAACAGAGATGTTTTACCCGCACCGTTAACGCCCACAAGACCTACTTTTTCATCATTTTTTACATCAAAAGAAAGAGAAGAAAAAATAGTTTCTTCCCCAAAGGTCAATGATAAGTTTTGTGCACTGATAACAACCATAAAAAATTCTCCAAAATTATTTAATATATTCTAACATATAATAAATCTTTTTTCAACAAGTTAAAATCATTCTCTGTTGTATTAGTTTCATAATTGTGATACTATATAACTATTGGAGGAGATAATATGGTTTTTCATGGCTTTCAAAAAGTAACTTTGCTTGATTACCCCGGTAAAGTTGCCTGCACGTTATTCACGGCAGGCTGTAACTTTCGTTGCCCTTTTTGTCATAACGCATCTCTTGTAACTCATATTGAAAATACAGTTACTTATTCAGAAGAGGTTGTGTTATCCTATCTTGAAAAACGAAAAGGGATTATTGACGGTGTTTGTATAACAGGTGGCGAACCTTTAATTCATACTGATATTGAAGATTTTATCGTCAAAGTCAAAAAAATGGGATTTTTGGTTAAGATTGATACAAACGGTTCCTCTCCTGAGAAACTGTTAAAATTGATAAATAACGGTATGGTTGACTATGTAGCTATGGATATAAAAAATTCTAAAGAAAAATATTCTTTAACTACCGGAATTGGCAACCTTGATATAACCAATATAGAAAAGTGTGTAGATATTCTTATTAAAAGCAATATAGATTATGAATTCAGAACAACAGTTGTCTCCCCTTTCCATACGGTTGATGATATAATTAAAATCGCACAATGGATTTCTCCTGCTTCTGAATATTATCTTCAGAACTTTGTAGATTCCGGAGATTTAATCTGTAATGATTTGTCCTGTGTTGACACAAAAGTACTCAATTTGATGAAAGATGCTGCATCAGAATATATTGACAACACACAAATCAGAGGAATTTAACACAATATATTGTGTTTCAGTATTGACAATGTTCAAAATAAGGGATATAATGTCGATGTTCGCAATTTTGTAAGTGGTCAGCGACTATTGATTATCCCTTATTTTTTTATGTCGCTGAAGCTTAGATAACCAAGAAGGAGGAAATTATGTATAACGTAGTTAAACGAGACAGTAAAATTGTTGATTTCAATTTATCCAAAATCAGTGATGCAATTCAACAGGCTTTTGAAGCTTGTCAGAAAGAGTACAATCAAGATGTTATTGATTTCTTAGCTTTAAAAGTAACAGCAGACTTTTCTTCAAAAATAGAAAACGGAAAAATTTCAGTTGAGCATATTCAGGACAGCGTTGAATCTGTGCTTATCAAAGCAGGTTATGATGATGTTGCCAAGGCATACATCATTTATCGTCGTCAGCGTGAAAAAATTCGTAATATTAACGCAACAATGGTTGACTATAAGGCTATTGTTGACAATTATCTTAACATCAATGACTGGCGAGTTAAAGAAAATTCAACTGTAACATATTCTGTTGGCGGACTTATTTTAAGCAACTCCGGCGCAGTTACTGCTAACTATTGGCTTTCTGAGATTTATGATGATGAAATCGGAAATGCTCACAGAAACGCAGACATTCATATTCACGACCTTTCTATGCTTACAGGATATTGCGCAGGTTGGTCTCTTAAACAGCTTATTCAGGAAGGTCTCGGCGGTGTATCAGGTAAGATTACATCAGCCCCTGCCCGTCATCTTTCTTCACTTTGCAATCAGATGGTAAACTTCCTTGGTATTATGCAGAATGAATGGGCCGGTGCTCAGGCTTTTTCATCATTTGATACATACCTCGCTCCGTTTGTTAAGGTTGATAATCTTACATATACTCAGGTTAAAAAATGCATTGAGTCTTTCATTTACGGTGTCAATACCCCCAGCCGTTGGGGTACTCAGTCTCCTTTTACAAATATTACTCTTGACTGGGTTGTTCCCAACGACTTGGCTGAACTTAATTGCATAATAGGCGGTAAAGAAGCAGATTTTAAATATAAAGACTGCCAGAAGGAAATGGATATGATTAACAAAGCCTTCATTGAAATTATGATTGAGGGCGATGCTAACGGACGCGGATTCCAATATCCTATTCCTACTTATTCAATTACCAAAAACTTTGATTGGTCAGATACTGAAAATAACCGTCTTCTTTTTGAGATGACTTCAAAATATGGCACACCTTACTTTTCAAACTATATCAACAGTGATATGGAACCGAGTGATGTAAGAAGTATGTGCTGCCGTCTCCGACTTGACCTTCGTGAACTTCGCAAGAAATCAGGTGGTTATTTCGGTAGCGGTGAATCAACAGGTTCTGTTGGTGTTGTTACCATCAATATGCCGAGAATTGCCTATCTTGCTGAAAATGAAAAAGAGTTTTATGCCCGTCTTGACAGAATGATGGATATTTCAGCCCGTTCTCTCAAAGTTAAGAGAACCGTTATCACTAAACTTCTTGAGGCTGGTCTTTATCCATATACTAAGCGTTATTTAGGCTCATTTAATAACCATTTCTCAACAATCGGTCTTGTTGGTATGAATGAAGTCGGTCTTAACGCAAAGTGGCTTAAAGCTGACCTTACCAACGAAAAAACTCAGAAATTTACTCAGGATGTTCTTAATCATATGCGTGAACGTCTTTCTGATTATCAGGTTGAATACGGTGATCTTTACAACCTTGAAGCTACTCCTGCTGAGTCAACTGCTTTCCGCCTTGCTAAACACGATCTTAAGCATTATCCGTCGATTGTTACAGCAGGAAACGGTGATGGTGAAACACCTTATTACACTAACAGCTCACACCTTCCTGTAGGATACACAGAAGATATTTTCACTGCTCTCGACGTTCAGGATGAACTTCAGACACTTTACACTTCAGGTACTGTCTTCCATGCATTTCTCGGAGAAAAGTTGCCTGATTGGAAGGCTGCAGCAAATCTTGTCAGAAAGATTGCAGAAAACTACAGACTCCCCTATTACACACTTTCACCAACTTATTCTGTATGCCGTAACCATGGTTATATTTCAGGTGAGGTTTACACCTGCCCTGAATGTAACGAAAAAACTGAAGTATATAGCCGAATTACCGGATATTATCGTCCTGTTCAGAATTGGAATGACGGCAAATCGCAGGAATTCAGTGACAGAAAAGTATATAATATTGCAAACTCTGTTTTAAAAGCAAAAGATAATGTATCAAAAGAAATTGTTGAATCAAAAACTGATTCTGATATAGCTGACGGAAATTATCTTTTTACAACAGCAACTTGTCCGAACTGTAAAATTGCTTGCTCTCTTCTTGACAAGGCAGGTTTAAGTTATACAAAGCTTTTAGCTAATGAAAACGCAGAACTTGCAACAGAATTAAAGATTAAACAAGCACCTACTCTCGTTGTTGTTTCAAATGGTGAAATTAATAAATATACAGGTGTTTCTGAGATCAAAAAGATCCTTTAATCAGGGTGAACTTTATGTATGATTTAATTATAATCGGCGGTGGTCCTGCGGGGCTTACCGCCGCCCTGTATACTTGCAGGGCAAACAAAAGCGTTCTTGTAATTGAAAAATCCAGCTTTGGCGGCCAGATCACTTATTCCCCTCGTGTTGAAAACATTCCCGGTTTTCTTGATGTAACCGGTAATGAATTTGCAGAAAAGTTAGTTGAGCAGGTTCT
>JAZRME010000199.1:0-4017 GCA_045647325.1 Acutalibacteraceae bacterium
ACCTGCGCTATCCGTGAACACGCTGAAGATCGCATTTACGGTAATGTAGGTGCTCTTAAAAATATCAAAAAAGCTAACCCTAACCTGATAATCGCTCTTTGCGGCTGTATGATGCAACAAGAGCATGTCTGCGAAAGAATCAAAAAAAGTTATCCTTATGTCAACCTTGTATTCGGCACCCATGTTATTCACAAAATACCGGAGCTTTTATACAACGTCCTGCGTCACGAAAAGAGAGTTTTCTACTCACCTGACAGCGACGGTGTTATCGCTGAAAATTTACCTGTTCACCGTGACGGAAAAATCAAAGGCTGGCTGCCTATAATGTATGGCTGCAACAACTTCTGCTCATATTGTGTTGTGCCTTATGTCAGAGGCCGTGAAAGAAGCCGTTTGCCCGAAGAGATTTTAAAAGAAGCCAAAGAGCTCATCGCAAACGGTTGCAAAGACATCACCCTTCTGGGTCAGAATGTCAACTCCTACGGTAAAAATCTTGACGGTGACATTAATTTTGCAAAGCTTCTTGAAATGATCAATGACTTGCCGGGCAATTTCATTATCAGATTTATGACCTCTCACCCCAAAGACTGCACCAAAGAGCTTTTAGACACAATGGCAAGATGTGACAAAGTCGCCAGACATTTCCATCTTCCCTGCCAAAGCGGTAACAACCGAGTGTTAAAAGAGATGAACCGTGGCTACACAAGAGAAAAATATATGTCACTTATCGACTACGCCCGTGAAGTTATGCCTGACATCTCTTTCACAAGCGATATTATTGTCGGCTTCCCCGGTGAAACTTATGAAGAATTCAAAGATACTTTATCTCTGATTGAATACACAAATTTCACATCGCTTTACACATTTATTTTTTCTTCACGAAAAGGAACAAAAGCTGAAAAGATGCCCGACCCCGTTTCAAGAGAAGAAAAGGGCAAATGGTTTAAAGAGCTTTGCGACTTACAAGAAAGTATCGCAGGTAAACGCACAGCCGATATGAAAGGCAAAACCTATCGTGTTCTTTGTGAAGGCTATGCAAAAGAAGGTATTCTCAACGGCAGAACTCAGGGTAATGTTATGATTGAATTCCCCGACACCACCAACGGAAAAATAATCGGTGAATTCTGCGAAGTGAAGGTCACCGACCCGTTAACCTGGATTGTTCGCGGCGAATTAGCAGAATAAAATTCAAATATAAAAATATAAAGGAGAAATAAAAATGGATATCATTGAACTTACAAGAGAATTGGGCGCAGCTATTCAGGCTGACCCCGCTTATGAAGCTTTTCATAACGCAAGAAAGGTTAACGAGCAGGACGATGCTCTTAACGAACTTATGAGCAAAATTCAGCTCATCCATATGTCTTATCAGCATGAAGCTATGAAAGAAGACTCAAACGAAGAAAAACTTGCCGCTTACGATAAAGAGTTTACAGAAGTTTATCGTCAGGTTATGGCTAACCCCAATATGATCGCTTTTGAAAGTGCAAAGAACGGCCTTGACGCTCTTATGAAAAGAATCACAGGCATTCTCACTCTCTGCGCTCAGGGTGAAGACCCCAAAACCTGTGAATATCAGGAGCAGGGTTGTTCAGGTAACTGCTCATCCTGCAACAGCAATTGCGGTGAATAATAAATTTTCGCCCCAAGGTCAGTATTTTAACAAGGAACGTGAAAAAGATGGCAGAAATGACGCCCATGATGAGGCAATATCTTGAAACAAAAAAAGATTACCCCGACACTATTCTTATGTACCGTCTGGGTGACTTTTATGAAATGTTTTTTGAAGATGCCAAGGTTGTGTCCCGTGAGCTTGAGCTCGTTTTAACAGGTCGCGACTGTGGTCAGGAAGAACGCGCCCCTATGTGCGGTGTTCCTTTTCACAGCGTTGATTCATATATTGCCCGTCTTGTTGCCAAAGGCTATAAAGTCGCTATCTGTGAGCAGATGGAAGACCCGTCCCAGGCAAAAGGCATTGTCAGACGAGAGGTTGTCAGAGTTCTCACCCCCGGCACCGTTATTGAAAGCAATATGCTTGACGAAGGTAAAAACAACTATCTCGCAAGTATTATTCTCAACGGCAAAAAGGCCGGTATCTGCTTCACCGATGTTTCAACAGGCTCTGTGAGTCTGACTCAGATTGAAGCAAAAGATGTTGACACAAAAATCATCAACGAACTCGGCAAATTTATGCCCTCTGAAATTTTATATAATTCTCAGGTGATTTCAAGCGCCAAGATCAAAGACTTTGTTAAAAACCGTCTTGGCTGTATCGCTGAAGGAATTGACGAATCAGCTCTTGATTATAATAAAAATCTTGTGACTGTGCTCTCTCACTTCAAAAAAGAAAGCATTGAAGATATGGGCATCTCTGGTGAAGAGAGTGTTGTCGCTCTTGGCGCTTCTCTTAATTATCTTCACGAGGTTCAGAAATCAGGTGTTGATAATATACGCAGCGTTGATTTTTATTCTGACGCTCAGTTTATGAAAATCGATATCAGTTCAAGACGAAATCTTGAGTTGACAGAAACTATGAGAAACAGAGAAAAAAGAGGAACGCTTCTCTGGGTGCTTGACAAAACTAATACGGCTATGGGTAAGCGCCTTATCCGTTCATGGCTTGAGCAGCCTCTTGTATCCCCTGCCAAAATCACCCGCCGTCACAACGCTGTCGGTGAGCTTTGCGAAAGTCCTGTTGAACTTGACGCATTGGTCACTTCTCTCTCATCAGTTAACGATTTAGAGCGACTTATGGCAAGAATCATTTATGAAACAGCCAACGCCAAAGAGCTTCGCTCACTTTCGGCAACAATTAAAATGCTGCCCGAAATCAAAAATGTTATATCTGCTTTCAGCAGCGCTCTTATCGGTGATATATGCAACGATATCGACCTGTTGGAAGATGTGCTTTCACTTATAGAAAACGCTATCTGCGAAGACCCACCCTTTACCGTGCGTGAAGGCGGAATGATCAGAGACGGTTTTAACGCAGAGCTTGACTCCTTGCGTGATATTGTTGTCAACGGCAAGGGATATATAGCAAAAGTTCAGACTGACGAACAAGAAAGAACAGGCATCAAAAAGCTCAAAATCGGCTACAACCGTGTTTTTGGTTATTATATCGAGGTTCCCAATTCATTCAAAGAGCTTGTTCCCGAAGAATATATAAGAAAACAGACTCTCGCTAACTGCGAACGTTATATAACAAGTGAACTCAAAGAGCTTGAGTCAAAAGTTCTCGGCGCTCAGGAAAGAATTGTTAAACTTGAATATGAAATTTTTACGGTAATTCGCAAAAAGGTTGCTGACGAATTTTTCAGAATTCAAAAAACAGCCTGTGCTCTGGCAAGTCTTGATGTGCTTTGTTCATTTGCAACAGTTTCGGTAAAAAACAACTACACCTGCCCAATCATCACCGAAAAGCCTGTTATCAATATCAGAGACGGAAGACATCCTGTTGTTGAAAAAATGCTTAAGGATTCACCTTTTGTTCCCAACGACACTTTGCTTGACTGTGATTCAAACCGTTGCTCAATCATCACAGGTCCCAATATGGCAGGTAAATCAACATATATGCGCCAGGTAGCGTTGATTGTGCTTATGGCTCAATGCGGATGTTTTGTTCCCGCTGACAGCGCTGAAATCGGTATTGTTGACAGCATCTTCACCCGTGTCGGCGCATCAGACGACCTTGCTTCAGGTCAATCAACATTTATGGTTGAAATGAGTGAGGTTGCAAACATTCTTAAAAACGCTACATCAAAAAGTCTGCTTATTTTTGACGAAATCGGCAGAGGAACCTCAACCTTTGACGGTATGAGTATCGCAAGAGCTGTGCTTGAACACACAGCTGACAAAAAAAGATTAGGTGCAAAAACTCTTTTTGCAACCCATTATCACGAGCTTACCGAGCTTGAAAATACAATTGACGGTGTTAAAAACTACAATATCTCCGTCAAAAAACGCGGCGACGATATTACATTCCTGCGCCGTATTGTCAGAGGCTGTGCAGACGGC
>JAZRME010000200.1:0-2566 GCA_045647325.1 Acutalibacteraceae bacterium
TCATCGGGGTCACAGTTTGTGTCAACGATAGCGATGATCGGAATACCGAGTCTGTGAGCTTCTGCAACTGCGATTCTTTCTTTTCTGGGGTCAACGATGAACATAGCAGCGGGCTGCTTCTTCATCTCTGTGATACCGCCCATGAACTTCTCAAGCTTTTCGATTTCGAGGTTGAGCTTGATAACTTCCTTTTTGGGGAGCATATCAAAAGTGCCGTCAGCTTCCATTGTTTTGAGCTGAGCAAGTCTCTTGATTCTTCTCTGAATTGTGTTGAAGTTTGTGAGCATACCGCCGAGCCAACGAGCGTTAACATAAGGCATACCGCAGCGGATAGCTTCTTCTTTAACTGAATCCTGAGCCTGCTTCTTTGTGCCTACGAAAAGGATTTCGTCGCCGTTTGCTGCTACATCACGAACAACCATGTAAGCTTCTTCGAGCTTCTTAACTGTTTTCTGAAGGTCGATGATGTAAATTCCGTTACGTTCTGTGAAGATATAGGGAGCCATTTTGGGGTTCCATCTTCTTGTCTGATGGCCGAAGTGAACGCCTGCTTCGAGCAACTGTTTCATTGATACTACTGACATTTGATTTTCCTCCTAAAGTTTAATCCTCTGCGGGGCTTAAAAATGCAAACATCGGCGAAACGAACCGATGAACTTACTGCAGAAAACACCTCGCATGCGTTTTGCCGATAGATTATATCACAACTTTCGCTATATTGCAATATATTTTTTTGATTTTTTCAAAATTCTTTTCTTTCAAAAATTCTTTCGGCAACAGCTTTAAAAACGGGTGCACAATCCTCACCGCCTGCCGTTCCGTTTTCAGCCACAACCACCACAGAATACTTCGGGTTTTCAGCCGGAAAGAAACCTCCGAACCAGGTGCAGAGCTGTTCTTTGCCGTCGGTGTATATGCCTGTCTGTGCCGTTGCCGTTTTACCTGCAACAGAAAAATATTGTGACTGCGCATTTTTTGCTGTTCCCTCTGACACCACCCCTGTGAGCATATCAGCAAGAAGCTTTGCCGTTTTTTCGCTCAAAGCATTAACAGGCGCCTTCGAGCTGAAGTCATAAACAATATTGCCATCTGCATCTTTGACACAATCAACACAATAAGGTGATGTGTATCTGCCGTTATTCGCCACAGCATTAAATACATTTATAATCTGAAAAGGTGTTGCCGTAAAATGTCCCTGCCCGAAAGAAAAGTTCGCAAGATTACCCGACAATTCAAGGCTGCTGCTTTCAGGCAACTCCCCTTTTGCTGAAAAAAGTCCGTTTGCAATTTCAACTGATTGACCGAAGCCCAGAATACCTGCAGTTTCAAGCAAAGCCTTTCCCCCGAGTTTTTCAGCGAGATTGATAAAATAGCAATTGCAGGAACAGGCAAGAGCTTTTTTCATATCAGTTTCACCGTGAGGCATCGAATTATTACAATGAAAAATATTACCGTCAACATTTATTTCACCGTAACATGTGTAAGATGTTTTTTCACTGAGTCCGTTTTCAAGGGCGGCAGCAGCCACAACCACCTTAAAAACCGAGCCGACAGCATACGCCGACAGCGCACGGTTGGTCAGAGGCGAATTTTTATCATTAAGGCTGTCCCCTGCTTTTTCAGGGTTATATTCAGGTGCACTCGCCAGAGCCTTGATTTCGCCTGTTGCGACATCACAGATAATTATTGCGCCTTTTCTGATTGACGAAGCCCTGAGCTCTTCCTGAGCAACAGCCTGAATAAAGCTGTCAACCGTGAGAAAAACTCCGCCTTCATTATAATTGTATGAGGGATTGGTTTCTATCTCTGCTCCGTCAACAAAATCACCGTTTGCGTCGCACAAAAATTTTGCTGAAAGAGTGATATCGGTTTTAAGATAATCATCAAAACATCGTTCAATTCCGCTGACACCGTTGCCGTCAGCGTTGACATAACCGATAAGATGCACAGCCGTCGGATTCTGACCGTAGCGCACAAATTTTTTAAGAGTAACAAAGCCCGGGGTCTGATTATAAAATTTATCACCCACACTGACATATCCTGCGCTGCCCTGCAAAAGTGAAGTTGCAATAACATCAAACTCATCATCAGACAGATTTTCATAAAGCAACGACATCGCCTTTTCTGTAGGCTTCGCCACCACAAAATTTTCAACATCACGATTAACAAGTGCCTTACCGTTGCAGTCAAAAATCGGCAATCGCAAAGTGTCAAGGGTAATTGTCTTATAATGAGATGAGATATAATTCGCTGACTCAATGTCGGTGGTGGCAACATAAAGACGCAGACACACGCAGCCAAAAGCAACGCACAAAGATAAAAATAAAGCTATAACTCTTTTTTCCATAAAATCACCGGTTTTATTATGTCCGGAATTTTATGATTTTTGCGAAATCCCCTCGCATCACAACATCGTTTGTAAACTATGTCCGTCAGGATATCAGCACGATAATCGAACTGTCGCAGAGAAATCAGAACATAGCGCGCTTTGAAGCGGAAAAGAAAAAGTGCGTTGACAGCATCGTTGCGCAGTTTGTCAAGGAGCAGGAAATCTGGAAGGCTAACG